>JBJKRD010000001.1:0-3678 GCA_046704925.1 Opitutaceae bacterium
ATCCCGTACGATTACGCCGGGCTGTTCCAGGCGCTCGGCGGCGACGAGAAGGTCGTGCCCAAGCTCGACACCTTTTTCCGGAAGCTGACCGGCTGGGCGGTGCCGACGTTCACCGTGACCAACGAACCGGACTTCGGCGCGCCCTACGCCTACGTGTGGGCCGGACGGCCGTGGCAGACCCAGCAGGTCATCGATCGGGTCCGGCGCGAGACGTTTTTCCCGAAGCCGGACGGCCTCCCCGGCAACGACGACCTGGGCGCCACCTCCGGGGTTTATGTCTGGAATGCGCTCGGCCTGTATCCGGTGATTCCCGCGGTGGGCGGCCTGGTGCTCGGGACCCCGTTGTTTCCGCGGGCCACCCTCCGTCTCGGCGACGGCCGGACGCTGGAGATCGTCGCCCACGGCGACGGCATCTATGTGCAGTCGGTGACGCTGAACGGCCGGGCCCGCCCCGGAGCCTGGCTGCCCTTGACCGATCTCGGCCCGGGCGTGAACCGCCTGGAGTTTGCGCTTGGGCCGCAGCCGAACCGGGCTTGGGGCTCGCGGCCGCGCGACTATCCGCCGTCGTTCGGGGCCGAAATGAAGCGATAATCCATGACCATGCGCGCGCTCTTTCGCCTGATCCCGGGGCTGGCGTTACTGGCCGGCACGCACGTTTGGGGTGCCGGCCCGAACTTCAACATCCTCGACTACGGCGCCCACCCCGATGGCAAGGGCGACTCGACGGCGGCGATCCGCGCGGCCGTCCAGGCGGCCAAGGCCGCGGGCGGCGGCACCGTGCTCGTGCCGGCGGGCGACTATGTCACCGGCCCGATCGAGCTGGTCAGCAACCTCGACTTTCACCTGGAGGCGGGCGCCACGCTGCGCTTCCCCGCGACGCGGCTGCCCTACGCGCCGGGCCGGGTGCAGGGCATCGAATGCCTGACCCCGGTGCCGCTGCTGGGCGGACAGAACCTGGAGAACGTGAGCATCACCGGCCGCGGCGTCCTCACCACCGATAACGCCGCCTGGCTCAAGCTCATGGGCGGGCCGACCCCGCGTTCCGCCACCGGCCCCGGCTCGGCGTTCGGACCGGAGTGGAACCGCCTGCTGGCCCGGCTGCAGCGGAAGACGCCGCAGCCCGAGGCCGAGTACCTGAAGATCGCGCCGTTTCTCCGGCCCGCCTTCATCCGGCTGATGGACAGCCGAAACGTCCTCATCGAGGGGATCCGCGTCGTCGGTTCGCCGTTCTGGACGATCCATCTGCTGTATGCCCAAAACGTCGTCGTCCGCGACGTGAGCCTCGAGACCTTTCCCGGCGCGTTCACCGGCGGCATCTACGTCGATTCCAGCCGCGATGTCCGGATAGCCGGCTGCCACCTCGACGACGGCGACGACGCCATCACCCTCAAGGCGGGGAAGGACGCCGACGGCCTGCGGGTGAACCGGCCGACGGAAAACGTCACCATCACCGGCTGTGTGATCCACCGCGGATCGGGGGCGATCGTGATCGGCAGCGAGACCTCCGGCTGGATCCGGAATGTCGCGGTCAGCAACATCGTCTGCCAGGGCACGCAGATGGGGATCAACCTGAAGAGCGAGCGGGGCCGCGGCGGCGGCATCGCCGACGTGCGCATCGACAACGTGGTGATGGACGACGTCGGCCGGGCGATCAGTGTCTCCGCCTATTTCTCCATGCAGGGGGAAACGCCGGCGGACGCGGAAGCCGTTTCGGCGCGGACCCCGACCTTCCGCGACATCGTGATCAGCCATGTGACGATCACCGGCGCGCGCGGGGCGCCGAATTTCGGGTGGAATCCCGACAGCATCAGCGGCAACCGGGCGCCGGAACTGCTCACCGTCAACATCGACGGTCTGCCGGAACGGCCGATCGAGGGCCTGCGGCTGACCGACGTGGTGGCGTCGGGCCGGGCCGGACTGAGGGCGCGCTTTGCGGCCGGTCTGGAGTTGGCGCACGTGCAGATGAACCCGGAGGCCGGATCGGCGTTTGTGATTCGCGATTGTCCGGGGACCGAGCTGGACGGGGTGTCGACCCGCGAACCGCATGCGGATTCGCCGGTGATCC
Source organism: Opitutaceae bacterium (assembly GCA_046704925.1). Taxonomy (GTDB): domain Bacteria; phylum Verrucomicrobiota; class Verrucomicrobiia; order Opitutales; family Opitutaceae; genus Fen-1467. The sequence goes on from JBJKRD010000001.1 coordinate 2,066, forward strand.
GGCTGGAGCGCTCTCCGGGCGCGATCGTGCGGGCCTGCCGGGCCTTCGCGGGAACCGACGTGTTCCTCTCCGTCCCGCCGGGTGGGCTGAAAGACGTGTCCCTCGTCGGCAACGTGCTCGCGGCGGCCCGGCGGCCGACCGTCGAGACCGCGGCCGAGCCGGCGGAGGTGACAGGAGCAGTCAAGTAGCGCAGCCCTCGGCGGCCCCGCCGAAGCGGCGGGGTTGGAAGCCGGCGCTTCGAAAGGAATCGGTGGGTCGCTAAAGTAGCGCAGCCATCCTTGGCTGCCCGATCCATCCGTGGACCGGTCGACGAGGCCGATTAAGCAGGCTGGCCGCCGTCGCGCCGAAGCGGCGCTATGGCGAGCCGCAGAGACGGAAGGCCTGCGTTACGGATGCCGTTCGAAATGCCGTCGAGTAGCGCAGCCATCCCTGGCTGCCCGACCGGTGCGAGGAACCGGACGTCGAGGACGGTCTTGCAGGCTGGAAGCCTGCGCTACGGATGCCGGTCGGAATTTCGTCAACGTAGCGCAGCCATCCCTGGCTGCCCGACCGGTGCCATGGACCGGTCGTCGAGCCCGATTATGCAGGCTTGAAAGCCGGCGCTACGTTCAAACGTCAGATCAGAGCCAATGGTAGCTGGGAATCCGGCGCTACTTCTGGCCGCCGGCGAGCTGCGTTTCGAGCAGGGCCACGCTTTTCTTCTCGTCGACGAGATTCACGCGGCCGTGTTTCACGCAACCCGCGAGGATCAAGGCCTTGGCCGTTTCCGGGGTCAGCGACGGATCGAGCGCGAAGAGCTTGCCGGCCAGATTCGTCACCTGGGGCGCGGCCATCGACGTGCCGCTGAGCTTCAGCTCCCGGCCGCCCGGGATGTGGCTCTCCACCTCAAAGCCGTCGGCGTGCACGTTGACCATGGGGCCGAAGCTCGAGAACGAGGTTTCCTCGCCCGCCTGGTCCACCGCGCCGACGGTGATCAGGTTGGGCAGCTGGAAGGAGGAGGGGATGACTTCGTCGAACTTCACGTTGTTGTCGCTGTTGCCCGCCGCCGCGACGAAGAGGATGCCGGGCGCGCTGCGCAGCGCCGCGAGCAGGCCGTCGCGGTCGACGCCGAAGATCTCGCGGGCGAGCTGGTGGCGTTCCTCGGCGTTCCCGCCCGCGCCGTTGGCCTCCAGGGCGTCCTCCACCTCCTTGAGCGAGCCGCCCCAGCTCATGTTGACCACGCGGACGCCGGCCTCCTTGAAATGGCCCACAGCCGCCAGGTACATGGCGGCATCCTTCCGGGCCTGCTCGACGGTCGGCTTCTCGGGAATCATGTGGTAGTCGAAGGTCAGACGGCCGATCACGAGGCGGGCGAACGGATCCCCGGCCAGCGCGATGCCGGCCACGTGGGTGCCGTGGGCCCAGTTGCCCACGAGGCCCAGGTCCTCGAACGTCGGCTTCACCTGGTCCGGCTTCAGGGTGGCCAGAAATTGCTTCAGCGCGGTGGCGTCGGGGCTGTCGATGGAGGCCTGCAGGTCAAGGAACCCCTTGAGGCGGCCCACGAGTTCCGGCAGGCGGGCGGCGGTGTCGCCCAGCGGATAGAGCAGGTCCGGCACCGGGTTGGCGTGCAGGTC
>JBJKRD010000002.1:0-15708 GCA_046704925.1 Opitutaceae bacterium
GAGGTGAAGAACAGGTTCCCGGCGGTGGAGGGGCTCCACCAGTACAAATACGTGTACCTGCAGAAGTGAACCCGGCGGGCGTCCATCCCTGGGCATTCTCGGATCCGCAGCGGCTTCCGGTCCGGACCCGGGCTCGCTGCGCCCTTGTGCCGCCGGCGATATCCACCCATCATCCCGCCATGCGTCGCTGGCTTTTCCTGCTTCCGGTCCTCGTGCTGCTGCTGCCGGTTTCCGCTCCTGCCGCCGATCTCGAGATCGTGCGCGTGTTCACCGGCTGGCGGGATGCCGCGTCGTTTCGGCGTGTCAGCGAGTACTTCGACGGCCGGGAAAACACCGACGGCATGATCGTGCTCCGCTCGCAGCCCGGCGAGCGGGCCGGCTATTACTGGCTCGTGCGCCTGAAGAACCGCGGCGCACCCATTTCCGGGGCGAAGTTCGAGCTGGACGTCATCCTGCCCACCAAGCCGACGCCCGTGGTGTTCACTTTTCCAACCGCGGTGAAGACCGGCCGCTCGCTTTTCGATCTCGGGGTCACCGGCCACGACTGGCCCGACGCCAAGGCGCGCCCGCCGGCCTGGCGTCTGCGTCTGCTCGCTGCCGACGGTCACGCATTGGTCGGGGAGCAGAGCTTCCTGTGGGCGATGCCGGACCAGTGAGCCGGAGGCGCCGCGCGACCGTCAATTCTCCGCATCCCGGACGGCTTCCGTCGGCGCTTCGGACCACGTCGCTTCATCCGACTGCGACGGGGCGGAGTTGAGGTTCCGGTCTGGCGCCGCCGAAAAGCTGGACGGCGGTGGGACCGCGGGCGCCGCCATCAACGGAACCCGCGGGTGGGTGCGGGAAAATGACACCGCCTCATCCCCGGCATTGCCCGCCAGCGTGAACAAAACCGCACTCCAAGCCGCCATGCGCGCTGCCCGCTGCATCTGTCCCTCCCAGGCCCACTCCGTGATTCGCTGCCGCAGGCCGGGCCATCGCGCACCGGACCGGGCCGGCCGCGCCGACCGCTTGGAGGCCTCCGGAGGAGGAGCCGCGGGTGCCGCCGTGAGGGCATGATCGTCCGGCTCCCGGTTGCCGGATTTGAAATTGTGCACGAGCCCGCGGTCCGCGACCCGGGCGAAGACTTCGTGAAACCGCCCGGCCTCGATGTCCTTCACCAAGAACCACAGCTTGTGGTAGGCATAGGTCCAGTCTTCCACCAGCCGCGGAAACAGCAGAAACGTGTGCGGCACCTCGTGCACTGTGAGGGCATGCACCAGGTTGAAGAACATCTCCGCCAGCACCGCCTTCTGCTGGGCGGGGTCGTCCGTCTTCCACAGTCCGCCCGGCTGGCTGCCGTTGCGGCCGCCGATGCGCACCCGGCTCAGGGCCGCCGCCTCGAGTTCGCGCATCGGAATGTAGACGTGGTCAATGACCATGGTCCGGCCCGCGACGATATCCGCCAGGTCGTCGCAGAATGCGGGACTCTTGACGATGTAGGGCGCCGGCGGCGGGCCGCGCAGCAGATCGCGCAGCGTGTGCTTGGGCTGCCGAATCCAATCGCGGACGGTGCGGTCGCGCATCCGCTCCGCCAGGTCGAACTCCAGGCCGGCATGGCAGTGCTGGTCGATCTTGGCCGGCATTTCCCCCGGTGAATAGCCGGTGTCGAAACCCAGTTCCGTCAGCAATTGCATCAAGAACGTCGTTCCCGCACGGCCGGTGCCGGTGATGATGATCCTATGATCGCAATTCATGGTTTTTCCCGGCCTCACGGCGGGGGAATCGGAAACATCGCGGGACAATAGACGGACGGTGCGCTCGGACAGTTACTGTCAATCCGTGTTCCGGCAGTGCGGATGTGGATGCCTTTGCCCTTATCACGCGCTGGGTAAGCGCATTCGGGCAGTTTTCAAATTTTCAGACCAACAACGCACCTTGATCCGCGCGCGCATCCGGACAACCTGCGCATCGCATGGCCCTCTCTGATTTGGTGTGGACCGACTGGCGCCCGATTTCCCTGGCGGATCCACCCTCCCCGACGGTGCTCGCCGAACTGCTGGACGGCGGGCAGACCTTTCGCTGGACGCAGGTTGCGCACGACACCTGGCAAGGGATCTGGTCGGATTGTGTCGCCCGCGTCCGTGCGCTGCCGGAGGCAGTCCTGCTTTGGTCCGCCCCCGCCGGAATCGCCGACCGGGTCGCCGGGCAGTTGCCGGACTATCTCGGCGCGGCGACCCCGCTGGCCGAGTGGACCGACCGGTTGCCCTGGAGGAGCGACTTTCACCTAAGGCGTTGCCTGGAGGCTTTTCGCGGCTTACGACTGCTGCGGCAACCGCTTGGGGAAACCTTGTTGTCGTTCCTTTGCAGCACGAACAAGCAAATCGTCCAGATCCGGCAAATGTCGGCATTGCTGGCCCACCGGCACGGCCGGGAAATCGTCCCCGGGATCAGCCGTCTGCCAACCTGGACCGAACTGGCCTCCGCGAGTGAGGTGGACCTGCGTGCCTGCCGGCTGGGATTTCGGGCCGGCTACATTCGCCAGACCGCGGAATTTCTCGCCCGCCGATCCGGCTGGCTGGACGAAACCGCCCGCCTGCCCTACGCCGAGGCCAGATTGCGCCTTTGCGAATTGCCCGGTGTGGGCGAAAAGGTGGCCGATTGCGTCCTGTTGTTTGGCGCCGGCCGACTGGAGGCGTTTCCAGTCGATATCTGGATTACCAAGGCCATGGTCAACCACTACGGCTTGCGCGGCTGGACCACGGCCCAAATCGCCCAGTTTGGCCGGATGCACTTCGGTGCCCAAGCCGGCCTGGCGCAGCAATACCTCTTCGCATGGGAACGGGCGCACGGACGCGCCGCGGAGGTTCCGCCGTTGGCCGGCAGCGCCTGAAGGTCATCGGCCGATCGTCCCCGTTGCTCGCTTCGCGCGGCCAACGGCCCCGCCGGGTCCGTTCGTTCATCCGGCCGAAGCGAGGGGCGCAGCCGCGGGCCGTTTCATCCTCCGCCAGGGAAAGAAGTAGACCGCGTAAACGATCGCATAGACGGCGAAGTTCTCGAGGTGCGCGAGATGGGCGAATGCAAAGAAGAAGATCAACAGGTGCATGCGCACGACGTTCCGGTACGGCTCCATCAGGGTGTCGCCCGACTTCTTCGCCGCGGCCCCGGCGCCCGGACCCACCAGCGGCACCGCGGGCAGCGCAAAGGCGCCGCGCTCCGCCACCGCCGCGACGGCGACAAACGGCCAGTAGGCGATGGCGACGCGCCCATAAAGGGACGACGAAGGAAAGCCGTGCCCCGCGCCGTCCACCGCCGGGAAGAAGGCGTTCAGGAAGATCGAGTGCACGAAGTGGAACATGCCGAAATGAAACGTGAAGAAGGCCAGCAGGAACAGTCCGCCGAGGAAGTACAGCCCCACTCCGGCCGCGGTCGGGCCGGCGCCGGCATCCGCCGTAGCGCCCCGGCGGGCCAGGACCAGCAACGGGCCGAATATTTTCCATACGATCATGGCGTAGCCGACCACCAGGCTGGAAAGCCAGAGGCTCCACACCAGATCGCGCACCTGCCACTTGAGCCCCCACGCCAGCGCCAGCCCGCCGACAAAGGCCAGGGCATCCGGCCACGCCGCCAGCCACGACGGTCGTGCCGCAATCGAATCCGCGGCTGGCGCCGGGCCTTCCAGATTCATGCGCAGGTTTTACGCTAGGACGAACGGTCGCTCCGTCGCAAACCCCGTCTGGCCACCATCGCGGAACCCGGCGCCGTCATCGGGCGGCCCGTCAATTCGAGGTCAGGTGCCAACGGTGGCAGATCGGGCAGAGGTAAGCCTGCCGTCGGCCCCCGCACCCGGCCACTACGGCCGCATCGAGCGCGTCACCCTGACTGCGGTAGCGGCGCTTGCGCCCACACCGGTGATGGCGCGCTTCACGATCCAAAAGGCGCCGGGGCTCGCGCTTTTGCTTCTTCACGAAGCGAGGCTAAACGGAGGGCCCCGCCCTGGCCAGCGTGGAACCCGCAGGGGCCAGCCGACCGGCTCCGAGGCAATCTTTGGTGTAGACCCTGCCAATCCGCCTTCCGAAATCCGCCATTGCCAATCGTTGGTGCCCGGGGCCGGACTCGAACCGGCAAGCCTTGCGGCAAGGGCTTCTAAGACCCTCGTGTCTGCCAATTTCACCACCCGGGCGATGCGATTTCGGATTGCAGATTGCCGATTTTCGATTGTGTGACGCAAGTGGCAAATGGGTCTGGCTTTGGATCCAGCCGCAGCTCGTGAACCGCGTCACACGGGTGGCAGGTTCCTCAGCCAAACGTGTGGCAATTCATCAATCGGAAATCCGGAGTCACACAGCCGCCCGTTCCCGGTTGAGCCAGGCTTTGCAGGCGCTCTTCATGCGCGTCAGGATGTAATACACCGTCTGGCTGCGCACCCGCACCAGTTGGGCGCCGACGATGCGCGGCACGAAGTCCTGCGGCACTTCCATGATCTGTTCCGGCGTGGCGCCTTCCAAGCCATGGCAGAGAATAGCCGTCATCGCCTTGGTGAGGGTTTGCACGTGCGGACCGAGGGTGATGCGAAAATGCGTCCGGCGTTCGGCGTCGACCTTCAGGAACACCCCCACCGTGTCGGTGCATTCCTCGTCCTTGCGCACGTCCTCCAAATCGAAGGTTTCGCCGGGAGGCGGCACACACCGGGGTGCCTGGTCGGCGTAGGCGATCAGGTTCTCGCGCTTTTCCTCCTCGGCCAGCGCGGCGAAGAGATCGACGATCTCCTGAAGGTGCGGCGGATACATTCGATGGCGGATGGCGGATTGGAGATTGCGGATTGCTCGGTGGGCATCCCCGAAGCCGTCATCCCGGATCACCCGGCACGATTCGTACCCCCAATCGGCACTCCGAATTCCGCAATCCTCAATCCTATGCTCCCTTCGCGATGGGCGCGCGCACCCGGTTGCCCCATTCGGTCCAGGAGCCGTCGTAGTTGCGCACGTGCGGATAGCCGAGCAGATGGGTCAGCACGAACCACGTGTGGCTCGAGCGTTCGCCGATGCGGCAGTAAACCACAACGTCGTCGGCCGGTTTCAGGCCGAGATTTTCGGTGTAGATCTTCTGCAACTCTGCAAAGGACCGGAACGTGCCGTCGTCGTTGGCCGCAGTCTTCCACGGCACGCTGCGGGCCCCGGGAACGTGACCCCCGCGCAACACGCCCTCCTGGGGATATTCCGGCATGTGGGTGATCTCCCCGCGAAACTCGCCCGGCGAGCGCACGTCGATCAACGGCTTCCGGGCCTGCATCTGCGCGAGCGTATCCTCGTAGAACGCGCGGATCTCCGCGTCGCGCCGTTTCGGCGGCACCGGATATTTGGTCCGGGGATATTCCGGTTTCTCGCGGGTCATCGGCCGGCCGTCGGCGCGCCATTTGTCGCGCCCGCCGTCCAGCAGCTTCGTCCGGCCGTGGCCGAACAACTGAAACACCCACAGCGCGTATGCCGCCCACCAGTTGGACTTGTCCCCGTAGAAGACCACGGTGGTGTCCGGGGCGATGCCGTTCTTTTCGCACACGCCGGCAAACCCTTCCGGGGTGATGTAATCGCGCACGGTGTTGTCCTGCAGGTCGCCGCGCCAGTCGATGTGCACGGCGCCGGGAATGTGGCCCGTGTCGTAGAGGAGCACGTCCTCGTTGCTCTCCACGACCCGGACCGCCGGGTCATGCAAATGCGCCTGCAGCCAGTCGCCATCAACCAGCATTTCAGGATGGGCATATTGGGCGAACTTCGGATTCATGACGAAAATCTACCGGATGGACCGCTTACTGGAGTAAACAAGGCAAGTAACCCGGCTTGGGAGCGGATGCAACCGCCGCGGAAAAATTGACACCGGCCGCCCGCGTTGGCCGTCGGCCCGCGATCACACCCGGGCCGTTCCCAGGCGCTCGCCCATCCGCGCGTAGGTCTCACGGTGCTGCGCGCTCTGCTCAAGCAGATCGGCCTCGAACCGGATCCGATCCCGCGCGAAGAGGGTCACCACGCACGAGCCGCCGAAAGCAAACAGCCCCTTCTCCTCCCCTTTGCCGACCGGTCGCCCCGGCACGAAGGTCTGCCGGATCCGGCCGACGCCGGTGGCTCCGACCTCGACCATCCCCACCGGACCGAAGTCCGGCGACTCCACCAGGGTGACCACCCGCCGGTTCTGGGTCAGGTACCGCAGATTCCGTCGCAGGGCGATCGGATGCACCGAGTAGAGCCACCCGGGGATGGCGCGCGGTTCCCCGACGCGGCCGGCCACCGGAAAATGGAAGCGGTGGTAATCCGGCGGCGCCAGCCGCGAGATCACCATGGCGCCGCCCGCAAAACGCGCCGTCAGCTCCCGCCGGTCGGCCGGCAGCGCATCCTCCCCGACCAGTTCCGCAATCGTGAACCGCGCACCCTTGACGTAGAATCCATCGGCCTGGTCAACGTCGGGAAAAACCAGGTGCCGTCCGTCGGCCGGGAGCACCGCCACGCCGGACCCCGGCGCGACGGGTCGGGCGCCCGGCTTCAACGCCCGGAAGAAGAAATCGTTGAACGTCTTGAATGCGAACGCCGTCTTCGCGAACTCATCGGCATCCACCCGGAACTCCGCGATGAACGGCAGGACCAGGTTGGCGCTGTAGCGGCGGTTCATGCGCCAGCCGTAGTACAGGGAGAAGAAGGTCCGCCGCGCGACCAGCCAGAGCGCGAACCGGCCGACCGGGTTTTCGTAGGTGAATCGCAGCCAGGGCTCCTTGTAGATTCGCTCGGTCTCGACAACCTTCTTCGCGCGGTGCCAATAGGTGACGGGTTCGACGGGCATGGATGGTTCCGGAGTCTAGATCGGGTTCCCGCGACCTCAACGCGGTTCTTGCGGGGAAATCGTGGCCGGGGTCGCCAACCCCGGCTGCCCCAAAGTTCCCGGCGGCCGGCCTATCCCATGACCAGCTCGCCGCCCTTCAGCTTGAAAGTCACGGTCGCGCCTTCGGCGACCTCGCCGGTGATGAGGGCCCGCGCCAGCCGGGTCTCGATCTGCCGCTGCAGGAAGCGCTTCAACGGCCGGGCGCCGAAAACGGGATCGTAGCCCTTTTCCGCCGCCCACTCCTTCGCCCGCGCGTCGAGCTTCACCGTGACGCGGCGGTCCGCGAGCCGGCGGTTCAGATCCGCCAGCAGCAGGTCGACGATCCGGGTGATCTCCTCGAGCGTCAGCGGCTTGAACAGGATGGTCTCGTCGATGCGGTTCAGAAATTCCGGCCGGAAGGCGCGCCGCACCTCGGTCATGACGCTCTCGTGCACGCTCTCCGGGATGGCCGCGCCCGTCACCCCCTCCAGCAGCAGCCGGCTGCCGAGGTTCGAGGTCATGATGACGATGGTGTTCTTGAAATCGACCGTGCGGCCCTGGGCGTCGGTGATGCGGCCGTCGTCGAGCACCTGCAGCAGCACGTTGAAAACGTCCGGATGCGCCTTCTCCACCTCGTCGAAAAGGACCACGGCATACGGCTTGCGCCGGACCGCCTCGGTCAACTGCCCGCCCTCGTCGTAGCCGACATAACCGGGCGGGGCGCCGATCAGCCGCGAGACCGCGTGTTTCTCCATGTATTCGGACATGTCGATCCGAATCAACGCCGCCTCCGAATCGAACAACGACTCGGCCAGCGTCTTGGCCAGCTCGGTCTTGCCCACCCCGGTCGGGCCGAGGAACAGGAAGCTCCCGATGGGCCGTCGCGGATCCTTGATGCCGGAGCGGGCCCGCAGGATGGCCTCGGCCGTGAGTTGCACCGCCTCGTCCTGGCCCACCACCCGCCGGTGCAGCACCTCCTCCAGACGCAGCAGCTTGTCCTTCTCGCCTGCCATCAGCCGGGTCACCGGGATGCCCGTCCACTGGGCCACCACCCCGGCGATCTCCTCCTGCGACACCTCCTCCTTCACCAGCGATCGCGCCCGCCCCGCCTTCTCCAGGGCGGCGAGCTCGCGCTCGAGCTGCGGCAGCCGGCCGTGGCGGAGCTCGGCCACCCTGTTCAAGTCGTAGGCCCGCTCCGCCCGCTCCATCTCGAGCTTCACCTGCTCGATCGTTTCGCGGACCTTCTGCACCTTCTCCACCGCCTTCTTTTCCGCCTCCCACTTCGCGCGCAGCCCGTTCGTCTGCTCGCGCAGGTTGGCCAGGTCCTCCCGCAGCGCCGCCAGCCGCTGCCGGCTGGCCTCGTCCTTCTCCTGCTTGAGGGCGGCCTCTTCGATCTCGAGTTGGAGGACGCGCCGGGTGAGCTCGTCGAGCTCCGTCGGCAGCGTGTCCATCTCGGTCCGGATCATCGCGCAGGCCTCGTCGACCAGGTCGATCGCCTTGTCGGGCAGGAACCGGTCGGAGATGTAACGGTTGGACAGCACGACGGCGCTGACCAGCGCGTTGTCCTGGATGCGGACGCCGTGGTGCACCTCGAACCGTTCCCGCAGGCCGCGGAGGATGGAGATCGCGTCCTCGACGGTCGGCTGGTCGACCATCACCGGCTGGAACCGGCGTTCGAGCGCGGCGTCCTTTTCGACGTGTCGGCGGTACTCGTCCAGCGTCGTCGCGCCGATGCAGTGCAGCTCGCCGCGGGCCAGCATCGGTTTGAGCATGTTACCCGCGTCGATCGCCCCCTCGGCCCGCCCGGCGCCGACGATGGTGTGCAGCTCGTCGATGAACAGCAGGATGCGGCCGTTGCTCTGCTTGATCTCGTGCAGGACGGCCTTGAGGCGTTCCTCAAACTCGCCGCGGTACTTGGCGCCGGCGAGCAGCGCCCCCATGTCGAGGGCGAAGATGGTCTTGTCGCGCAAACCCTCGGGCACGTCGCCGCGGAGGATGCGCTGGGCCAGCCCCTCGACGATCGCGGTCTTGCCCACGCCCGGTTCGCCGATCAGCACCGGGTTGTTCTTGGTCTTGCGGGACAGGATGCGGATCGTGCGGCGGATCTCGTCGTCGCGCCCGATGACCGGGTCGAGCTTGCCGCGCCGCGCCTGCTGCACGAGATCGATTCCGTATTTTTCCAGCGCCTGGTAGGTGGTCTCCGGATTGTCGGACGTCACCCGCTGGCTGCCGCGAATTTCGCCCAGGGCCCGCAGCACCTTCGCCCGCTCGAGGCCGAAGCTCTTCCAGTACCGCTTCAACGCCTCCGGCTGGCCCACGTCGACCAGCCCGAGGAACAGATGCTCGGTGCTGACAAATTCATCCTTCAGCTTCTCCGCCTCCGCCTCGGCGCGCGTCAGCACCACGTTGACCGCCTGGGTGACGTAGATCTTCGACACATCGACGCTGCCGGAAACGCGGGGCAGCCGGTCCAGCTCGCGCTCGGCCGCAAGTTGCAGGGCGCCCACCGTCAGCCCGAGCTTCTCGACCAGGGCCGGCACAATGCCACCCTCCTGGCCGAGCAGGGCGGCCAGCAGGTGCCAGGTTTCCACCTCGTTGTTCGACCGGCGGCGGGCCTGGTTTTGCGCCTCGGCCACGGCCTGGCGCGACATGACGGTGAGACGGTTCGGATCCATGCCGTTTATCCAGCGCATGCGGCGCGCCAACCGGCCCCCGCGGGAAGGTCCGCCGCCGATTGTGCCACCGGCGGGACAGGTTGGCCGGGGGCGGGACGACCCGGCACGACTCCAGACCCACCCCCGGTCACGAAGGTACGACGATCACGGCGTCCAGCGGCTGGGCCGGGCTGTGGTCGCGGCTCACGGTGATTCCCCCCGCGGTGATGCGGTAGTGTCCCTCGAACGCGTGGGGAATGAGCACGCGGCCACTGGGGTCGGTGCGGAAGTCGCCATTCGTGCGCCAAGCCTGGTTGATCAGGCGGTCGAGCACCCAGTACGCGGGCTTGGGGGTCCCGTCCTTGCGGAGCAGGCCCACCGGGCAGCCCAGCCACGCCGAACGGTCGGACAGGTCCCAGTAGGTGATCCCCGCCACCGCGGGATGGCTGTAGGCCAGGCGGTAGAACAGCCCCAGATACCGGGCCTGGGCGGCCTCGCCGGCCGCCGTGGTTTCCCACGGCGGATTGGCCGGGCGGAAATTGAAGTCGCGCGGCGTTCCCGAAATCACGCTCAGTTCGGTAAGGTAGATCGGCCGCTGCAACAGGGCCAGCCGGTTGAGCACGTTCCACAACTGGACGACCGACCAGTTGCCGTTCTGCATGTGGGTTTGCAGTCCGATGTCATCCAGGGCGCCCCCGGCGTCGATGATCTGCCGCAACAAATGATAATACGCCGGCGTCGAGTCATAGTCGTTGACCATGAGCTGCGTGGTCGGGTTCAGCGCCTTGCAGCGCCGGAGATAGTCCGCGATCACCGCCGCCTTCTGCGGCCCCGCCAGCACCGGGGTCAGGGGGGCCCGAAAACGGTCCCAAGCCGTTACTTCGTTGAACAGCTCCACGCAGGCGACGCGCGACAGATACGTGTTTGACGCGTGCGCCAGCAGGCGATCCATCCATTCCCGCAGGCGCCCGACCGTCGGCGCCGCCGCCGCCAGCCACGGCGGCGACGAGAGGTTCCAGTAGAAGGGACTGGCATTCGCGCGCAGCCCGTGCGCGCTCAGCCAGTCCAGGGCCCGCAGCAGCGTGTCGTCGCGATAATAGCCCGGTGCAGGCTCGTAGTTCTCGGCGTACACCGGCACGGTCGCGGCGTTGAAAAGCCGCAGAAATGCCTCGCGATGATACCGATCCACCACCGTTTCGCCTTCCCGCGGCATCCACTCCCACCGAAAGCCCGCCCCAAACCAGAACAGGTGCCGTTGATCCTCGACGTGCACCACCAGTCCGGCCACCGGCTTGCCCGATTGATCCACCACGTGCACGGCCAGCGGCGCCGTGCGGGTCGCGAGGATCCGGGCATCCGTCCCGGCGACCAACTGCGCCACGCTCAGCGGGGGCAGCGGTGGACCCAGCGTCGCCTCGACTTGCGCCCGCTCCGCCGCCGACAGGCTTGTTTCGTCGACCGCCCGGAGGCTCGCGGAGCCCAGGTCCACCGTCGACGGGTCGTCGATGGCGATGACGAAATCCAGCGGCCCCGGCGCGGGCGGCACGCGTGCGTAGCCCACCACCTCGCGCCAGCCGCCGGCCGGCAAATCCTCCCGCACGCTGCCGAAGACGATCCACGGACGGGGCGACGTGCGCAGCGCCAATTCCACCTCCGCCGGGTAGGCCGCACGAACGGCGACCCGCAGGCGGTACAGCCCCGGCGCGGGAGGCGTGATCGTCTGCTCCAGCCGGCATCGCCCGCCATCCAGCGCCCGCACCGTCACCCGCTGCACCGGCCGCCCGGCCGGGCCGTAGGTCACCCGCGAAAAGTCGGCCGGCTGCGGCAGTGCCGTCGAGGCGTCGTGCCAGTGATCGGCCAGCCGCCCATCGGTCGCCGCCGAGAAATCCGGATTGGCCAGCAGCTCCCCCGCAGGCGCTGCGGCGGCGGCCCGGGGCAGCCATCCGAGCAGGAGCAAGGCGGGGAGAAGACGAAGGCGCATCAAATCGCAGGCCGGAGCCCAACCGGATTCCAACAGAAAGCCCACGGGCGACGCGGCTGTCCAGAAAAGATGTTACATCCCCTATGCATACACTTTTCCTATCCATCGCGCCGACCGTGGGCCAAGGGTCGAAAAACCGGATTTCCAAAAAACGCCGCCGGCGGGCGCGCTGGCGGATGATCTTTCCCGGAGCGGGGCCGCCCGGGGCCGCGCTCCCGCGATCTCCCTCAGTACGGCGTAGAAACGAACGCCTGTCCAGAGAACTTTCTACCCGGGCGGTGCGCCGCCTCAGGCCCCGGTGCCGTCGCCCTGGGTCCCGGTCACCGCGGCCCGGCTTTCCGGGCGCAGATGGCGGTCGATCGCGTGCGCCGACCGCTTGCCGTCGCCCATCGCCAGAATGACGGTGGCCGCGCCCCGCACGATGTCGCCGCCGGCGAAGACTCCCGGGAGACTGGTCCGGCCCTGGTCGTCCGCGACAATGTTGCCGCGCGCATCGAGCTTGAGTTCGGGGCACGTCGCGGTCAGCAGGGGGTTGGCGCGGGTGCCCAGCGCGGAGATCACCACGTCGCAGTCGATCGTGAACTCGGAACCGGGGATCGGCACCGGGCGGCGGCGGCCCGAAGCGTCGGGTTCTCCGAGTTGCATGCGGATGCAGCGCAGGCCCGCGACCCAGCGTCGCTCGTTGCCCAGCACCTCCACCGGCGCCGCCAGCAGCTCGAATTCGATGCCCTCCTGCTCCGCGTGGTGCACCTCCTCGATCCGCGCCGGCATCTCGGCGCGGGAGCGTCGGTAGACGATCACCGAGTGCGCCGCCCCCATGCGCCGCGCCGTGCGCGCCGCATCCATCGCCACGTTGCCCCCGCCCACGACCGCCACGCGGGCGGCGCGCAGCACGGGCGTGTCCGCCTCCGGATCGAACGCGGCCATCAGATTCACGCGGGTCAGGTATTCGTTGGCGGTGTAGACGCCCTTGAGGTTCTCCCCCGGCACGTACATGAACATCGGCAGGCCCGCCCCGTTGGCGATAAAGACCGCTTCGAACCGATCGCGCAGTTCGCCGAGGGTGTAGGTGCGGCCGACCACGACGTTGCATTCGATCTGCACGCCGGCCTGACGCAGCCGGTCGATCTCCAGGTCGACGATCTGCTTGGGCAGCCGGAACTCGGGGATCCCGTACACCAGTACTCCGCCGGGCCGGTGCAGGGCCTCGAAGATCGTGACGGCATAGCCAAGGTGCGCCAGTTCGCCGGCCGCGGTCAGTCCCGCCGGCCCGGAACCGACGATCGCCACCTTGCGACCGTTCGGCGGCGCCGCGGTCTGCGGCACGGCGCCGGGATGGGCGAAGGCCCAATCGGCGACGAACCGCTCCAGGTGGCCGATCGCCACCGAGTCGCCCTTGACCGCGCGGACGCATTCGCATTCGCACTGCGTCTCCTGCGGGCAGACGCGTCCGGTGACCGCCGGAAGGGCGTTGTCGCCCAGCAGGCTCCGGGCGGCATCGGCCGTCCGGCCCTGCCGCAGAAAGTCGAGAAAGCGCGGGATATTGACGTTGACCGGACAGCCCTTGATGCAGGTCGGGTCCTTGCACATCAGGCAACGCTCGGCCTCGACGATCGCCACCTGTTCGGCCAGCCCGAGGTTTACCTCGTTGAAATTCGCCCGGCGCGTCTCCGCCGCCTGTTCGGGCATGCTTTGCCGTTGGATTTTGAGGCGATCGCGCGTGCTGATCCGGGTCGTATTCAATGGTTGTCCCTGCTCGTTGGCCTCACGGCTGGTCCAGGCCGATCCGACACCGGGTCTCGGCGCGGAGACTCGCCGCCTGCTCGAATTCGCGGTAGGTGGTGAGGCGGTCGTTCAACAGATCGAAGTCCACCTGGTGGCCGTCGAATTCCGGGCCGTCCACGCACGCGAAGAACGTCCGGCCCCCGACCGTGACGCGGCACCCCCCGCACATGCCCGTGCCATCCACCATGATCGGATTCAGCGAGACGATCGTCCGCACGCCGCGCGGCCGGGTCAGCTCCACCACCGCCCGCATCATCGGCACCGGGCCGACCGCGTAGACGATCTCTACGCCGCCGGCCGCCAGCAGGTCCGCAGCGGCCTGGGTCACAAATCCCCGGCGGCCGTAGCTCCCGTCGTCCGTGCAGACCACCACGTCCCCCAATTGCCGCAGCTCCGCCTCGAAAATCACCCACTCCCTCGAGCGTCCGCCGATGACGCTGGTGACGTGCACGCCCTGGCGGGACAGCGCCTGCACGATCGGAAAAACCACCGCCGTGCCGACGCCGCCGCCGATGCACACCGCGTGTCCGGACGCAATGAGCTCGGTGGGATGACCCAGCGGCCCGGCGATGTCCGCGATGGTGTCGCCGGGTTCCAGCGCCACCAGATCCCGCGTGCTTATCCCCACCGCCTGGATGACCAGGGCGATCGTGCCCGTCTTTGGATCCGCATCGGCGATTGTCAGCGCGATGCGTTCCGCTCCTGGACCCCGATGCACGATGACAAACTGGCCGGCCCGCCGGATCTCCGCCACGCGGGCGGCTTCCACGTCGAGCCGCGTCACATTGGGGCTGAGGCGGGTCTTGGCGATGATGCGATGCATTGGTTCCGGATCCGTTTCAGACGCAAAACGCGGCAAAGTGCCCGTTGATCCGACGCGAGTCAACACGGACGAGATTCGGGACCGTAGGGGAAAAGCCCCGGGCCGCCGGCCGACCGGCCGCCTCGGGGCATGAGGCCGGCGAAATGCCTTTGACGCCAGCCGGGCCGCCTGCGAGCGTCCGCGGCATTCCGGAACCTCCCGTGGACTTCACGGCGCTCACCTCCAGTTCCCTTTTTCCATGTATCTCAGTGTCGTTGGCCTGATTCTCGCCGCGGTCATCTTCCTCTATTTCTACAACAACCCGCTCCGGCACGGCAGCTGGTTCATGACGCGGCGGTTCATCAACTGGTTTCCCCTGGGCATGACGTACTCGTTTCTCTGCATGGGGCGATACAACGTCATCGTGGCCAAGGGAGCCCTGGGCGCCCTGATGTCGAACGAGGATCTCGGCATCATCTTCGGCGTCGGGACCTGGACTTACGCCCTTTCCTTTCTGATCAACGGCCCCCTGATCGACCGCAAGCTCGGCGGCAAACGCGGGATCCTCATCGCCGCCCTGGGCGCCGCGCTGGCGAACATCGCGCTGGGCATTTTGACCTGGCTCATCATCGCCCGGCACCTCCACGTCCGCCTGGTCGTGGCGTTTTCCGCGATCTACGCGGTCAACATGTATTTCCAGAGCTACGGGGCCATGTCCATCATCAAGGTCAAAGCCTACTGGTTCCACGTACGCGAACGGGGCATCTTCGGCGCGATCTTCGGCACCCTGATCTCGTTCGGCGTTTATTTCGCCTTCGACTGGGGCGGCTCGATCGTCAACCTCACGAAGGCCGGCGCGCCCGACAATTGGCTGCGGAGAATTTTCGCCGCCGCCGGCTCGCCCGTGGACGCCACCTGGGCCGTGTTCTTTATCCCGGCCGCCATCCTGCTGGTCTGGCTGGTGCTCGACTGGTGGCTCATCAAGGACACGCCCGAGGAAGCCGGCTTCCCGGTCATGGACACCTGCGACGCGTCGTCGGGGCAGATGGACGTGGAGTTCACCGTGCTCGACCTGCTGAAGAAGATCTTCGCCAACCCGCTGATGCTGATGGTGGCGGGGGTCGAGTTCACCTCGGGGGTCTTTCGCTACACCATGACCCAATGGTATCCGGTCTATGCGAACCAGGTGAAGCTCCCCGGCACGGAGTTCTTTTCGCACCACTGGGGCTGGCTGATCTGCATCTTCGGCATCGTCGGCGGTTTTTCCGGCGGCATCATTTCGGACAAGTTCTTCCAGTCCCGGCGCGGCCCGCCCGCCGCGATCCTCTGCGGGCTGGCGCTGGTGCTGGGCGGCTTGATGGCGGTGTTCCTGCGCAGCGAGCCCCGGATTGTCGGCTGGGCGGCGGTCTGCATCGTCATGTCCTCCATCGGCAACACCTCGCTCATGTCCGGCACGGCGGCCACGGATTTTGGCGGGCGCAAGGCCACCGCCACGTGCTCGGGCGTGGTGGACGGCTTCGCCTACCTGGGCAGCGGCCTGCAGTCGATCAGCCTCGGATTCCTCACCGGCCTGAGCTGGCTGTGGTGGCCCCTGTTCCTGATGCCATTCGCGGTGCTCGGGCTGGTGATCGCCTTCAAGATCTGGAACGAACTGCCCCCCGCCA
>JBJKRD010000003.1:0-4445 GCA_046704925.1 Opitutaceae bacterium
ACGCCGGCAAGCAGGGTGGCGGCGCCGGCCAGGCGGCGGGTGGCGCATCGCCGGGAGAGGCGGCAGGGAAAGCTGGAGGCCGGATGGGCGGCGGGCGGAGTCCGGAGGCGGGGATGGCGGATCTTCATGCGGAAGCGGGGCTTCCCCAACTGGCGGGTGATCGTTGGCAGGCGGGGAAGGTGGTCGGTGACATGGCGGCTCCGGTTTTGCCGTGGCCGCTGGATGGCCGGCACGGGACGCGGATTCGATTAAAGAGAACACTGCGAACGCGGGGATCCCTTCGCGCCGTCGATCCAGGCCCGGTCAGGGGTTCGGATAAAAGGCGGCCCGATTCAAACGTGCAGCCGGTCTAACATTTGGCGCTCGGGCGCGGTTTTCCATCGGGCTCCTGGGCGGGTGGCCGTTCCCGGGTTGGCGCCGGCGGGGGCCGGGGCGGCAATTGCCCGGCGCCGGAAGCGCGATATACTGTCAAAACCGGGTTGCCGGGCCGCCCAGGCGGGGGCTTCTTCCCCGGCACGAGCGGACGCTCAAACGATGAACCATCATGCGACGCTTGGGGTGGGGGCCAACGCGGTGCTGGTCGTGCACGTGCTGTTTGCCGGTTTCGTGGTCGTCGGACTGCTGCTGATTATTGCCGGCGGCCTTCGCCGATGGAGCTGGGTCCGGAATCCGTGGTTCCGTTCGGCGCACTTGGCCGCCATCGGCGTGGTGATCGTCGAGTCGTGGCTCGGTCTGGCCTGCCCGCTGACGATCTGGGAGCTGGACCTGCGTGAGCGGGCCGGGGAGGCGGCCTACGGCGGGGGATGCTTTGCCTATTGGCTGCAACGGCTGCTTTACGTCGACGCGCCGCCCTGGGTGTTCGTCGTCGCCTACACGCTCTTCGGCCTCGCCGTGGTGGCAGCCTGGGTCCTCGTCCGCCCGCGGCGCTTTCGGAGCGCCCGCCGCGACTCGGGTCCTTGTGTTCCCTGATCTCTTGTGAGGTCTTTTGACCTTCGACCTCTGCCCTCTGTCTTCCGGCCTCCCGCCTTCACTCCTGCGGGCTCCCGCCTTTGCGCCTTCGGCGCTTCAGCGCGGCAAGGCGCCGCGGCATCGGCGACTTGTGACCCGCGACCTGTGACCTGCGACCTCCCGCCTTTTCTCCCCTCTGTCTTCTGGCCTCCGGCTTCCGACCTCTGTCTTCAGCTTCCCGGTTTTTCCACCGGGATGCGGGCCAGCGCCTCGGGGAGCTGGTCCGGCGGGTAGGTGGGAAAGGTCAGTTCGAGGAGCGCGAACGTCGGCACGTCGAACCGGGTCGCGCCGGCGCTGCGGTCCACCAGCATGGCCACGCCGACCGGCCGGCCTCCGGTCTGGCGGATGATTTCGAGGCATTCCTGCACCCGCCCGCCGCGGGTCACCACGTCCTCGACCACCAGCACGGGTTCGCCGGGGGCGATCTTGAAGCCGCGGCGCAGCCGGAGCACGTTGTCCTCCTTCTCGGCGAAAATGAAGCGGGCCCGCGCCTGCCGCGCCACCTCCTGGCCGATGACCAGGCCGCCCATCGCCGGCGCCAGCACGGTCTGAAACGAGAGGCCGTGCAGGCGCTCCCGCAGCAGCTCCGCCAGGCGCTCGACTTCGGCCAGGTGCTGGCAGACCTGGGCGCACTGGAAGTAGTGGGCGCTGTGCAAACCCGAGCGGAGCACGAAATGCCCCTGCAGCAGCGCCTTCGTGCGCGTGAAGATGTCGAGGACCTCCTGCCGGGTCGCATCCATGGCTGTCACGCTGCGGAAATCGGGAGCGGAAAACAAAGCCAAATCTCGGGGCCGTCGCCGAAGCGGTCAGGCTTGGGCAATGCGCCAAACGTTTCCCGGCCTTCGCCAGAGCGCTTCGGCCGGCAGGCGCGTTCGGCTACGGTAATGAATTTGGCGGAAGGAGCGTCCCCGTAGCCGAAGCCGTCAGGCTTTGGCCATCGCGAAACGACGATTTCGACCGGGGTGTGGCGGCGGACACGGTGGTCCGCCCTCTCGGGGACGGACCTGATGAATTGGAGGGCCCGGCGCCGTCCGGGCCGCCGTGATTCCCGGACAACCGCACCCGGGCGGGGTGGCGCAGGCGTCTCGCCTGCGCTGGTGGGAAGGAGCGGGCCCGGGCGACGCAGCCGGGACGGCTGCGCCACGTGGCCCGGGTTTCCGGTCTCGGGTTCTGGTGAGGCGGTCCAGGAATCGGGATCTCTCCTCCCGCCGGCCGGCCGCAAAGTTCTGGCCTCCTTCGCGCCTTGGTGTCTTGGTGGATTCAATCCCATGTCCGCCCTTCCCCTCGAAGACGAACTCGGCGACGTGCTCGACAAGGCCCTGCACTGTGCGGGCCTGAACGAGGAGCAGCTCGCTGCGCAGGCGGGGGTGCCGGTGGACAAGATCCACAACATCGAGGACTACCGGTACGAGGAGCTGACGGACGACGACCTGCACCGGCTGGCGTCGGCGTTGCGGCTGAACGAGGTGGGGCTGGGCGCGCTGGCCCACAACCGGTATCCGCGGCCGCGGATCGCCGGCCTGCCGTTCTGCCTGCATCCGCTGCACATGCCGTTCGGCGTCGGGGTGGTGAATGCGTATGCCGTGGTCGACTGTGTCACCGGCGTGGGGGTGCTGTTCGACGGCGGATCCGATTACGAAGCCCTGGCGGCGGTGTGGCCCCGGGCCGTGACCCGGATCGAGGCGGTGTTTCTCACCCATCCCGAGGCCGAACACGTCGGCGGCATCACGGGCGTGTTGCGCCAGCACGGTCTCGCGACGTTTTACGGTCCGCCGGGGAATTACCGCGCGGAGGTCTGGCCGCTGGGCGAGGGCGAGACCGTGGTGGCGTCCGGCTACCAGGTGACGGCGTTCAGCACGCCGGGGCACTGCGCCCGGCACAACTGCTATGTCGTGCGGCCCAAGGGCGTGCCGCAGGCCCGGGCCCTGCTGGTCTCGGGCGACCTGATCTTTGCCGGTTCCCTGGGCGGCGGATATTTTTCCTGCGAGCAATTGCTGCGGCACGCGCGCCGCATCCTCGGGGCGCTGCCCGGCAACACGGTCGTCGCCCCCGGCCATGGCCCCATGACCACGGTGGACAACGAGCGGAAGTACAATCCATTTCTGGCGTGAGGGGCGGAGCTTAAAGCTGTAAGCTAAAAGCTCAAAGCTGCGACGCGACGGGGGCGTCGGCCCGTCCAGGGCGAACGTAACGCGGCAGCGGGGGAAGGACCCGGGGGGAAGCGGCGGGCCAGATCCGGGTTTACAGTTTGGCGGCCCGGTGATAGGCAAAATTTGCCAGCCATGAAAACAAACGTGTGGTTTGGGTTGGGATTGGTGGTTCTCGTGGGCAGCGGATGTGCGACCACCCGCACCTTGTCAGTGTCGCCGGCCAACCGGGCGGAAGCGGAGCTCCAGGCGGGCGTGCCGCTGCTGCAATCGACGAAGAAGAACGAGGTGACGGTCTGGCTCGTGAAACCCCGGTACCGGGTCGACCCGGCGGAGTTGGATGCGCCCGAGCTGCGGGTCGTCGTCCGGAACCGCGGGACCCAGGCGTTTGATTTCTCTTGCGCCGACATTGCCGCGCGGTCCGACGACCGGCCGGTCTCGGTGTTGGGCCGCGACGAGTTCCGCGTGGCGGTGGACCGGCGGGCGGAGGCGCGCCTGGACGCGGTCGAACTGCGCGCGCGCGTCGACAAGCGGAAGGCGAACGTGCTGGATACCGTGCCGACGGCGCCCTTGCTGGTGCGGGGCCCGAACGGCCAGGTGTCCTACGACTCCACCTCGGTGGAGGCGGGCTCGCCGGCCGACGCCAAAGCGCGGATCGACGATGTCGCGGCGCAGCGCCGGGCCGAGATCACGCAGTGGTGGGCGGGCCGGATGGCGGTCGCGCGGACGCTGCTGGGACGGAGCCGGGTGAAGCCGGGCGACACCGGCGGCGGTCTCGTGGCGCTGGATCCCGGCGCGCTCCGCGGCGGCCGGGCGCTGCACGTCACGGTGATGGCTGCGGGCGAGGCCCACGAGTTCGTGTTCGACGTCGGCGGCTGACGGCGGGGGCACGCATCTCGCTTCGGTCGGCACATGGCTCGCCGCCCGGGTCGATCGCGCGGCACTTGGCGTTGGCTTCTGGTAGCGCAGGCTTCCAGCCTGCAAAATGCCGGCGCCGCATTTTGCCAGGCGCGCCCGCACGCTTCGCGCGGCGAGGCGCACCGAAAACAGCCCCGGGGGACGGATCGAGCCCTCTGGCGGATTTGGTGTTGCTTTGCCCGGACGGTTCCGGCAACTCTCAACGTTCCGCCAAACGGGGTGTAGCTTAGCCTGGTAGAGCGCTACGTTCGGGACGTAGAGGTCGTCAGTTCGAATCTGACCACCCCGACCATTTGAGGGAGTCGACCGGTTGCGACCGCGTGCGACTAAGTGCAGCAAGGGAAGGGACATGCACGAGACTTCGCGGATTTG
>JBJKRD010000004.1:0-24031 GCA_046704925.1 Opitutaceae bacterium
ACGTGATTCTGTTCCTTTACCTGCTGGCGCTGGCCCGGTTTTGCACCGCATGGGCCGCCCTCGAGGCGGGATCGGCTTTTGAGGGCATGGGCGCCGCCCGGGAGGTGAGCTTCGCGGTTCTGAGCGAGGCGGCGCTGATCACGGGCATCCTGTCGTTGAGCGTCCAGACCGGCAGCGTGACGCTCGCCACCATGCTGTCGCCGGCGGAGGGGGCGGGGGCGGTGCTGCTGGCCGGCGGCTTGTTTGCGGTGCTGCTCGCGGAAAACTGCCGCGTGCCGTTCGATGATCCGAACACCCATCTGGAGCTGACGATGATCCACGAAGTCATGGTGCTGGACCACAGCGGGCCGCCGTTTGCGGTCATCCTGCACGGGGCCTCGCTCAAGCTGCTCCTGTTTGCCGTGCTGCTCACGGAAGCCGTGCTGCCGGTGACGCACCTGCCGCCGTTTGCGGCGTGGGGCGTGCTGGCGGCGGCGGTGGTCGCCGTGGCCGTCGGCGTCGGACTGGTCGAATCGCTGCTGGCGCGGGCGGCGTTCCGGCGGGTGCCGCTGTTGCTCACCACCGCGTTCCTGCTGTGCCTGTTTGCGCTGCTGCTGGCGTGGAAAAGGGGGGCGGGATGAATCCCTGGGTGAATCTGCTGATCGGCGTGGCGATGGGCCTGAACCTGCTGGCGCTGGGGCATCATCGCCTGCCGTTCCTGATCCGCGCCGTGGCGGCCCAGGGGATGGTGCTGGGTGTGCTGCCGCTGCTGCTGGAGCCGCGCGCGGGCTGGCCGGTGGCGCTGGTGGCCCTGGTGACGGTCGCGGTGAAGGGCCTGGTGATACCGGCGCTGCTTCGCCGGGCGATGCGCACGGCCAACATCGACCGGGAGATCGAGCCCACCATCGGGTTCGTGCCATCGCTGCTGCTGGGCGCCGGCGGCACCATCGCGGCGGTGGCCGCGGCCGGCACGCTGCCGCTCCTCCCCGAACACGCCGGCACGCTGCTGGTTCCCGGGGGGCTGGCGGCCATCATGACCGGTTTCATCCTCCTCGTCGGGCGGGTGAAGGCCATCTCGCAGGTCTGCGGCTACCTGATCCTGGAAAACGGCATCTATCTCTTCGGCCTGCTGCTGCTGCATTCGACCCCGCTGCTCGTGGAGTCCGGCATCCTGCTGGACCTGACCGTGGGCGTTTTCGTGATCGGCATCATCGTTGACCGGATCCAGCGCGCGTTCGACTCGCTCGACACCCGCAAACTCACCGTCCTGCGCGAATGAATTCCTCCTGGCTCGTGGTGGTGCCCCTCGTGGGCGCGGCGCTCGCGGTGGTCTGGCCCGGCGATCGGACGCGCCCGTGGCTCCTGCCGGCGGCCGGCGCGGTGCACACCGCCCTGGCTTTCTGGCTGTTGCTCCATCCGCCGGTCACGCCGCCGGCCGCGTGGTTTGGCTATGATCCGGTCGCGCGGGCGGTGCTCCCGGCGGTGTCGCTGCTGTTCCTGGCCTGCGCCGTCTACGGCGTCCATTACCTGCGTTTGCGGACGGAGCGGCCCAACCGGATCTTTGTCGCCCTGCTGCTGGCGATGCTGGGGCTGATCAGCGCCGCCCACCAGGCCCGCCACCTCGGCCTGCTGTGGATCACCACCGAAGCGGTGACCCTCACGACCGTGCCCCTGCTGCATTTCAACGGCACGGCGCGGGCGTTCGAGGCGACGTGGAAATACCTGCTGGTGGGCGGGACGGGGATTGCCCTTTCGCTGCTCGGTTCGTTCTGCCTCGGGTACGCCTCGTTGCGGGGCGGGGGCGGCGGCGACCTGACGTTCACGGCGCTCACGGCCCAGGGCGCCGCGCTGTCGCGGCCGTGGGTGTTGATCGCCTGGGTGTTGCTGCTGGTGGGCTACGGCACCAAGATGGGCCTGGCCCCGATGCACACCTGGAAGCCCGACGCCTATGGCGAGGCGCCCAGCATCGTGGGGGCGCTGCTCGCGGGCGGGGTGACCACGGTGGCGTTCACCGCCGTGCTGCGCGTGCGCGCGGTGGTGGATGCGGCGGGCGCGGGACCGGTGGCCGGGAACACGCTGCTGGCGATGGGCCTGTTTTCGATGGTGCTGGCGGCGCTGCTGCTCCTGGGCACGCGGGACTTCAAGCGGATGCTGGCCTACTCGAGCGTGGAGCACATGGGCATCCTCGCCGTCGGCGCCGGAATCGGCGGAGCCGGCGTGTGGGCGGCGCTGTTCCATGTCTGGAGCAACAGCCTGACGAAGGGCACCCTGTTTTTGAGCGCGGGCAATATCCGGCGCGCCGCGGGGGCGCGCACCACCGACGAAGTCGCCGGCATGTCCACGGTGACCCCGCGTTCGGCGGCGATCTTCGTCGCCGGCATGTTCGCGGTCACCGCCTGTCCGCCGTTCGGGCCGTTCTTCAGCGAACTGCGCGTCCTGCAGGCGGCGCTGACGTCCGGCCACGGGCTGGCGGCCGCGATCTTTCTCCTGGGCCTGCTGTTCGTTTTCCTGGGGATCACCCGGCTCGTGTTCGCCATCGTCGACGGCCGGCCGCGCCGCCCGGCGCGCTGCCCCGGTCCGCGGCGTCGCGAGACCCTCGGCGTGGTGCTGCCGCCGCTGATCCTCCTGGGCTTTTCGGTGTGGCTGGGCCTCGCCACTCCGGATGTGCTGGCCGGCGCCTGGACGGCGGCGGTTCACCAGCTGCACGTCCTGCCATGAGTGCCGCGACGCCATTCACCGTCTGCACCAACGGCGGGAGCCTGCCCTGGGCCGAACTGCCGGAATGGTCCGCCGCGGATTTGGTGCAGGCGACGGCGGCGGACCTGGACCGGGGCGCCCGGCTTTGCGCCTGGTTCGGGGTGCCGGAGGCCCCGGAGGTGCGGCTGGTGGCCGTGCTCGGTTACGACGCGGACAACGCGTTGGCCGCGGCCCGCAGCCGGCCGTTCACGGGGAGTTACCCTTCGCTGACGGCGAGCCAGCCGCAGGCGCACCTGTTTGAGCGCGAGGTGTGGGAGCAGCACGGGTTGACGCCGGCCGGACATCCGTGGCTCAAGCCCGTGCGGCGATCCGCGGGCGACGCCCCGGCGATGGCTGAATTTTTCACGGTCGAGGGACCCGAAGTGCACGAAGTGGCGGTGGGCCCGGTGCACGCCGGCGTCATCGAGCCGGGGCATTTCCGGTTCCAATGTGCCGGCGAGGAGGTGCTGCACCTGGAAATCGCCCTGGGGTACCAGCACCGCGGAATCGAGGCGGCGCTGGCCGGTGGGCCGCACCGGGCGACGCCGGCCCAGATGGAAACGGTGGCGGGCGACGGGACGATCGCCCACGTCACCGCGTACGCGCAGGTGATGGAAGCGCTGGCCGGCGGCGAGGCGCCGTTGCGGGCGCAGTGGCTGCGGGCGATCGCGCTGGAGCTCGAGCGCCTGGCCAATCACACGGGGGATTTGGGGGCGCTGGCCAACGACGTGGCCTTTCTGCCGACTGCGGCCGCCTGCGGCCGGATTCGCGGAGACTTCCTCAACCTCACCGCCTTGGTTTGCGGCAACCGGTTTGGGCGGGGGTTGGTGCGGCCGGGCGGCTGCCGCCATGACCTGGAGCCGGAGCGCCTCCGGCGACTGGGCCAGGGGCTGGACCGGGCGCTGGCGGACGTCGAGCGGGCGGTCGCCTGGCTGTGGGATTCCGCGGCGGTGCGGACGCGGTTCGAGAACGTGGGAGCGGTGTCGGCCAGCCAGGCCACGGAGATCGGACTGGTCGGACCGGCGGCGCGGGCCTGCGGCCTGGTGCGCGACGTGCGCTACGACCATCCCGCCGGCTGGTATCGGGTGGCCCAGGCGCCGGTGGCGGTCTGGCCGGGCGGCGACGTCTTTGCCCGGGCGCGCGTGCGCGGCCTGGAGATCCAGCGCTCGGGCGCATTTCTCCGGGAGCAGCTGGCCGCGCCGGCGGCGGGCGGACTGTCCGCGCCGATCGGGGCGCTCGCGCCCGACACGCTCGCCGTGGCGCTGGTCGAGGGCTGGCGCGGCGAGAACTGCCACGCGGCGCTCACCGGTGCCGATGGCCGTCTTCGCCGGTACAAGATCGTGGATCCGTCGTTTCACAACTGGACCGGCCTGGCGCTGGCGCTGCGCGGCCAGGCCATCTCCGATTTCCCGGTGTGCAACAAGAGCTTCAACCTTTCCTATTGCGGTTTCGACCTCTGAGCCGCGCCGTGCCCATGTATGTCGCCGATACCATCGCCCATCGCCTGAGACGCGGCTGTGAGACCATGGCTTATCCGCGGGGCCCGGCCCCCGCGCTGCCCGACCGCCACGGCGGCGCTCTGCGCGTCGAACCGGCCAAAACCGTCGCGGGCTGCGACGCTTGCGTGCCGGTGTGTCCGACGGCGGCGATCACCCGGCCGGCCGGCGCCCCGGTCGGGCTCGACCTCGGACGCTGCCTTTTTTGCGCGGCCTGTGTGGAGGCGTGCCCGGCCGGAGCGATCACGCAAACGGGCGACCACCGTTTGGCGGTCCGGCGCCGGGATGATTTGTCATTGGGAGGTCCGGCGGCGGAGGTTCGCCTGGCCGGCGCGCTGGACCAGAAGCTCCGCCGTTTGTTTGGGCGTTCGCTGCGCCTGCGGCAGGTGAGCGCGGGCGGCTGCAACGCCTGCGAGGCGGACGTCAACGTGCTGGGGACGATCGGTTGGGATCTGGGACGTTTCGGCATCCAGCTTGTGGCCTCGCCGCGTCACGCGGACGGTCTGCTCGTCACCGGTCCGGTCACCCGGAACATGCATCTGGCGCTGGAGAAGACGTTTGCCGCGGTCCCCGAGCCGAAGATCGTGATCGCGGTGGGCGCGTGCGCGATCGCGGGCGGGCCGTTCGTCGGCCACCCGGAGATCCTCGGGGGCGCGGCGGCGGCGGTGCCGGTGGATCTGTTCATCCCCGGGTGCCCGCCCCATCCGCTGACCATTCTCGACGGCCTCCTGCGGTTGCTGGGGAGGCTGGAAGAGGGCCCGGACGCGCGCCGACCGACCGATCAGAGATCGTAGTGACAGGACACCGTGTGGGCCGGTTGGCCGGGGGCGGCGACCGCGCGAAGGACAGGCACCTCCACTTTGCACCGGTCGGTGGCATGGGGACACCGCGGGTGGAAGGGGCACCCGGGCGGCGGATGAATCGGCGACGGGAGGTCGCCGGTGATGACGGCGCGCTGGCGCGCCCGCCGGGGATCGGGCTCGGGGATGGCGGCGATCAGCGCCCGGGTGTAAGGATGGCGCGGGTTGGCGTAGAGCTCGTCGGCGGCGGCCAGTTCGACGATGCGGCCCAGGTACATGACCGCGATCCGGTCCGAGACGTGTTTCACGACCGCGAGGTTGTGCGCAATGAACAGATAGGAGAGCCCGAGCGCGCGCTGCAGGTCGAGCAGCAGGTTGAGCACCTGGCTCTGGATCGACACGTCGAGCGCGGAGACCGGCTCGTCGCAGATCACGAGGCGGGGGTTGAGCGCGATGGCGCGGGCGATGCCGATGCGTTGACGCTGGCCGCCGGAAAACTCGAAGGGGTAGCGCTGGGCGGCGTCGGCCGAAAGGCCGACCTTGGCCAGGAGCCCGGCGACCCGGTGCCGCCGTTCGTCCGGCCGGCCGAGGCGGTGGATCAGCAGCGGTTCCTCGATGATGGTGCCGACGGTGTGGCGGGAGTTGAGCGATTCGACCGGGTCCTGAAACACCATCTGCAGGTGGCGCCGGATCGGTCGCAGTTGGCGGCGGCTGAGCGGGGCGAGGTCGGCGCCTTCGAAGAGCACCTGGCCGGCGGTGGGGCGGAGCAGGCGCACAATGGTCTTGCCGAGCGTGGACTTGCCGCAGCCGGACTCGCCCACGAGGCCGAGGGTTTCGCCGGGAAAGATTTGTAGCGAGACCCCGTCGACCGCCTTGCAGGTGGCGACGGCGTGCAGCAGCACGCCCCCCTTCACCGGGAAGTGGGTGCGCAGGTCGCGGACTTCGAGCAGAGGGGTCGGGTCGGGGGACATCAGGCGTCGGGAAAGGGGGGCAGTTCGCGCCACCGGCGGCAACTGACGGCATGGCCCGGGCCAACCTCCTCCAAGGGCGGCACGCCGTCGGCGCAGCGGGGTTCGGCATACGGGCAGCGGTTGGCAAACCGGCAGCCCGGGGGCAGTTCGCGCAGGCCCGGCACCATGCCCTCGATGATGTTGAGCCGGCTTTTGCGCCGTCCGGACAGCCGGGGGATCGAGGCGAGCAGCCCGCGCGTGTAGGGGTGGCCGGGCCGCGCGAAGATCTCGCCGACGGGTCCCTGTTCCGCCACCCGGCCGGCATACATGACCACGACATCGTCGCAAGTTTCGGCGATGACCCCGAGGTCGTGGGTGATGAGGATCACGGCCATGCCCATCTCCTGCTGGAGGTCCTTGATCAGGGTGAGGATCTGGGCCTGGATCGTCACGTCGAGCGCGGTGGTCGGCTCGTCCGCGATCAGCAGTTGCGGATGGCAGGCCAGGGCCATGGCGATCACCACCCGCTGGCGCATGCCGCCCGAGAGCTGATGCGGATATTCGCCGATGCGGATCTCCGGCGACGGGATGCCGACCTTTGCCAGAATCTGGACCGATTGTTGCAGGGCGGTCGCCTTGTCGGCCCGGCGATGCACGAGCAGGACCTCGGAAAGCTGACGACCGATCGTGTGCACCGGGTTGAGGGCGCTCATCGGCTCCTGAAAAACCATCCCGATCTGCGCCCCGCGCACCGCCGGCATGGCTTCGATCGGCAGCCGCAGGAGATCCCGGCCCTGAAAAATGATTTCACCGCCAAGGATCCGGCCCATCGGCTGGGGCAGCAGCCGCATCAGGGAAAGGGCGGTGACGCTCTTGCCGCAGCCGGATTCGCCGACGATGCCGAGCATGCGGCCGGAAGATACCGAGAAGCTCACGCGGTCCACCGCCCGAAGCAGCCCGTCGTCGGTCTGGAAGCCGACGGCGAGATCGCGGACACTCAGCAGGGGATCGCTCACAGGCGCGGGGCGTCACTCCGCCTTCTGCTTCCACTGGTCGTAGACCTTGACCTCGGGCGGGAAGGTCCCTCCCGCGGCGCGGGCGGCCAGGGTCTCCTGCTTGATCCCGGGGTCAATCCATTCGAGACCGAACTGGCCGGCGTAAAGGCTGAAACGAACGTTGAAATCTTGGGGCCACCGGATCCAACGCCAAAACGCGAGGCGATAAAATGGGATCTCAAAGGCCGGGATGAAGGACGCGTCGTGGTAGACCATCTCTTCCAACTGCCGGGCGAGCCGGCGCACCTCGTCCATGTTGGTCGCGTGGTCATACTCGTCGATCAGCTTGTCCATCGCCGGGTCGGCGGTGTTGGTGAGGTTGTTGGTCTGCGGTTTGTGGGCATTCTCGGAATCGAAGAAATCCCAGAAGCGGGGATACATCTCGACGGCCGCGACGAACGCGGTGAAGGCGATCTGGGCGTGCTTTTCCATGATCTTCTTGAAGGCCGTCGTGTTATCGAGGATCTCGATGTCCAGTTCGAGACCGGCCTTCGCGGCCTGTTCCTTCAGGATGGTGAGCACGTCCCGCATCGGCGCGTAGCCGGTGGTGATGGTGAAGGCCAGGCGCTGGCCCCGGTCATTGACGAGGATCCCGTCGGGCCCGCGCTTGGTGAATCCGGCCTTGGCGAAGGACGCCAGCGCCTTGTCCACGGAATACGGCCGGGGGTGGATGCCGGGGAAGGGCACGGCGGCATAGCCGTCGGCCGACGTCTGCATGCGGACGTAGTCGCCATGGAAGTAATCCTTGTCCACCAGGTCGAAATCGACGGCGTAGTTGATGCCGACGCGGATATCGCGGTTGTTCAACAGCGGCATGTCCTCGTTGAGGTACAGCGCCCACATCGTGCGGGGGACCTCGTTGTAAAACGTCACCTTGTCGATGTAGCCGGACCGCACCAGCGGATCGGAATCCGGCAGTTTTTCGTACCAGTATTCCGGCAGGCTGAGGGCGAAGCCATAGAGGCCGAAAGCGTCGAGGTCGCCGCGCTTGAACGCCTCAAAGGCCTTGCTGGCGTCCCGGATGACCTGCAGGTGGATCCGGTCAAAGTTGTAGCGATGGCGGAAGAATTTCTTGTCCTCCGCCCACCAGTGCTGGACGTGGGTCAGGTCGACCGAGGTGCCCTTGTGGACGTCCTGGGGCAGAACGGTGTAGGGGCCGGTCGTGGGTTCCATCCGCCACTGGTAACGCTGGACGAAATCCGATCCGAAGTTCTTGTAGAAATGCTCCGGCACCGGGTAAACGGAACCGAGGCGGTCATAGATGTCCGGTTTCACCTCCTTCCAGGAGATGGCGATGGTGTGCTCGTCGTACTTGATGATCCGGGTGAAGTTCTGCGTGTAATAATTACTGGACCAGGGATCCACGATCCACGGGGAGCGGAAGAAATAAAAGGCGAACAGGTAGTCGTCGGCCGTCACGGGCGCGCCGTCGCTGTAATGGGCGTCCGGATCGAGTTTGAAATAGACGGTGCGCCCGTCGGGATCGAGGGCCCAGGCCCGGGCGAGCCCCGGGTAATACTGGCCCGTGTTGGGCTGCTTCTGGACGAGCGTGACCTCGTTGTCGTCGAGAATGAAGGCGCGGAAGGACCCATTCTGGTCGGGCCCGACGAAGCGCAGCGTCCGCGGGAAGTCGTCGATCGTATAATTGAGGGTGCCGCCGCGCTTGGCCTCGGGGGCGGCGAAGGTGGGCACGTCGTGGCCGTCGTGCCAGACGAGGTTCTGGGGCAGGTCGGACGGCTGCTTGAAGATGAAGAAGTCGGGATGGGCCTTGTAGTAGGCCTCGGCCAGCGGGTAGACGTTGCGCGCGGCCTCGGCTTTTTTCTTGGCGCAGCCGGCGGCGAGGCCGAGTGCCGCCAGAAGGGCGAGGGCGGCCGGCCCGAACGGAGGGAGACGGTGATGGAGACTCATTGGTAGACGGTGAATTTCTTGGGATCAAAGGCCTCGCGCACGGCCTCGCCGACGAAGGTGACGAGGCTCAGGATGACGACGAGGGCGACGAACGTGGAGGTGACGATCCAGGGAGCATCCAGGTTGGCCGTGCCCTGGCGCAGCAGTTCGCCCCAGCTCGGGGTCGGCGGCGCCAGGCCGAAGCCGAGGAAGTCGAGGGCGGTCAGCAGGGTGATGGCGTTGGCGAGGGTGAAGGGGATGAAAGTCACGAGCGTTGAGATGGTGTTGGGCAGGACGTGGGTGAAGATGATGCGGCCGGTGCCGGCGCCCAGCACCTCGGCGGCGGCCACGTAATCGCGCGCCTTCTCCTTGTAGGTGGCGGTGCGCATATAGTACGTCATGCTGGTCCACGAAAAGAGCACGACGATCAGCAACAGCCAGGCGAGGTTGGGCGTGACGACGGAGGCGACGATGATGACGATGTAGAGAAACGGGATGTTGGACCAGATCTCCACCAACCGCTGGGTGATCAGGTCGAAACCGCCGCCGAAATAGCCCATGGCGCAGCCGATGACCACGCCGAGCAGGTAGACGAACACCATGTAGAGCAGCGAGAACACCATCGCGATGCGGAAGCCGAAGAACAGGCGGGCGAGGACGTCGCGGCCCGTGGTGTCCGTGCCGAGAAAATGGCGTTCCTGCCACGACGGCGGGGTCGGCGGATACAGGCCGGGCCGGAAGTCGTTCTCGTACGCATTGTACGGCACCGGCGGCATCAACACCCAATTGCCGTCATGGGCCTGCACGAATTTCTGCGCGAGTTTGCGGTAGTTGACCTCGTAGGAGTAATCCTCGCCGAAATCGGTGCCCGGATGAAAGGCGGTGTAGGTCGGAAAGAAATAGTGGCCTTGATATTTGACGATCAGGGCCCGGCTGTTCACCAGAAGCTCGCCGCCGGCCGCCATCAACAGCAACGCGACCAGGGTCAGGAACGAATAATACCCACGCTTGATGGAGCGGAAACGCTGCAGCTTGCGCCGGGTCAGGGGATTGAGTCGGAGGCTCAAGTCAGGACGGGACTCAATTGAAACGGATGCGCGGGTCGACGAGGGCCACGAGGATGTCCGAGAGGATGTTGCAGAACAGCAGCAGGACGGACGAGACGAGCAGCACGCCCATGACCACCGGGTAATCGCGGTCGAGCGTGGAGGTGTAGCCAAGCAACCCGAAGCCGTTGATGTCGAAAATGGTCTCGATGAGGAAGGACCCGAGCACCAACAGGGCCACGTTCTGGCCGAAATTGGTCGCGATCGGGATCAGGGAGTTGCGCAGGGCGTGCCGCAGCACCGAGCGGCGGTACGAGACCCCTTTGGCGACCGCGGTGCGCATGTAATCGGCGGCGAGATTGTCCATCAGGTGGTTCTTCATCAGCAGGGTGACGAAGGCAAAGCTGCCGATGAGATAGCAGGACAGGGGCAGCACGGAATGACGCACCAGGTCGACGACCTGGCCCCAGGTGCTCAGGCTGGAAAAATCATCGCCGACGAAGCCGCCCATCGGGAACCAGCGCAGGTGGGCGGCGAGCAGCACGATCAGCAAGGCGCCCAGGACGTATCCCGGCACGGCATAACCCATGAAGATCAGGACCGATGATCCGGTGTCCACCCAGGTCTGGTGCTTGATGGCCTTGAGCACGCCGAGGGGGATGCAGACGGCGTAGGTGAAAAGGAGGGTGATGAGGCCGTAATACGCCGAGATCGGGAACCGGCTCTCAATCAGGTCCAGCACGGGCTCGTTGTATCGGTAGGAGGTGCCCAGATCGCCCTGCGCGACCTTGCCCAGCCACAGCACGTAGGCCTCGTACCACGGCTTGTCGAAGCCGTAGTAGTGCTTCAGTTGTTCAAGCTGGTCGGCCGAGAGCGCCGTCCCCTGGCCGGTCGCGTGGGAGGAAGGCCCCATTATTTCCGCCTGCTGGGCCCGCATGATCGCCTGTTCCAACGGTCCGCCGGGGGCCAGGCGCGTGATGAAGAACACGATCAGGGTGATGCCAAGCAACGTGGGCGGCACCAGCAGCAGGCGCCGCAGGAAATAGGCTCTCATAACAGTCTGCCAGAAACACGGAAGTAACGGATCCCGCGGTCCGGCGCAAATTTACCGGCCGATTTTCCCGCCGTTCCGCGGATCATCAGGCCAGGATTGTCCGCAGGATCCGGCCCAAGTCGCCGGTGCGGTAGGGCTTGGTCAGGTAGCCGCAGAAACCCATGTCGAGGTATTGCTGGGCCATTTCCTCGCTGTCGTAGCCGCTGGAGATGATTGCGCGCACGTCCGGGTCGAGTTCACGCAGCTTGCGGAACGTCTCCTCTCCGCCCATCCCGCCGATGATGGTGAGATCCATGATGACGGCGTCATAGGGCCGGCCGAAGTTGAGGTAGCGCTTGTACAGGGCGATGGCCTCCTCGCCGTTCTTCGCGATGTCGAACTTGTATTCCAGGTTTTGAAGCATCCCGGCGGTGAGGGCGCAGATCTTCTCGTCGTCGTCCATGAACAGGACCCGGCCGGTGCCGAAGCGCAGGGTGGGGGCGCGCCGGGCTTCAACCTCCGCGGCCTGGTCGGCCTGCGGCAGAAACAGGCTGAACGCCGTGCCCGCACCCACCGTGGACGAGACCCCGATCTGGCCGCCGTGGGCGCGGACAATGTCCAGGACCGTCGACAGGCCCAGGCCCGTGCCGTGCTTCTTGGTCGTATAGAAGGCGTCGAAGATCTTCTGCAGATTCTCCTCGGGGATCCCCTCCCCGTCGTCGATCACCTCAAATTGCACGTAATTGCCCGCCGGCAGGGGCGGAATCTGGCCGTCGGTCAGCCTCGCGTCGGTGGCGCGCAGCCACACGTGCCCGGGGCGGCCGCCGGGCATGGCCTGGACGGCGTTGAGCACCAGGTTCTGGAACACCTGCTGGATCTGGGCCCGATCGGCGCGGACGTTGCCGGTGCCCGGTGCGACCTCGACGAGCACCTCGACATTGGTGCCGGCCGAGGCGACGCGGCCCGATTCCTTGAGCACCGCCTCGGGCGCCAGGACCGTCCGGATGGCGGCGCCGCCCTTGGCAAAGGTCAGCAACTGCTTGGTGAGGCTCTTCGCGGAGAGGCACGCGTTTTCACTATCGGCGAGGGCCGAGATATCGCCGTTGTCCTGGGCCAGCGAGATGCCGCCGAGGACCGTCGTGAGCAGGTTGTTGAAATCGTGCGCGATGCCGCCGGCGAGCACCCCCAGCGCCTCGAAACGGTTGGCCTTGACGAGTTCCGTCGGCGTGAGGGCCAACTCCTCGGGATTGCGGAACACGACGATGGCGCCAAGCACCTTGCCGGCGTCGTCGGCGACGGGGCGGGCGCTGAAGGCGACGGGCACCAGGGCGTCGTCGGGGCCGCGCGCCAGGGCGTAATCGTTGGTCAGGGGCAGCAACTCACCATGGTCCAGCAGCCGGTCCAGCGGAAACTCGACGGCCTGGGCGTTTTCCCGCCGCACGAGCGTGAAGATGTCGGCGAACAAACGGTTGCGAAGGGCCTCGGGGGCCTCGCCCAGCAGGCTCCCGGCCCGGTCGTTGGCCAGCACGATGTGGCCGGCGGTGTCGAGGATCACCAGGCCCTCGTGCAGCTCGGTCAGCGCCCCGGCCAGCAGCGGTGGCGGCACGGGGACCCCGCCGGCCATCGGCAAATCCCCCGGCAGGGCGCAATGGAAACCGATCACGCGGACCAGTTCCTGGCGGCGCGACACCTGGCGGAACACGCCGCCGATGAACCAGAGATAGCGGCCGTCCTTGTGGCGGAGCCGGCAGAGGTCG
The DNA here is from genome assembly GCA_046704925.1 of Opitutaceae bacterium. Lineage (GTDB taxonomy): Bacteria > Verrucomicrobiota > Verrucomicrobiia > Opitutales > Opitutaceae > Fen-1467. The sequence continues at coordinate 12,740 of JBJKRD010000004.1, forward strand.
AGGTAGGCGGGCTCGCCGGGATGCCGGGCGAGGAAGAACGCCTTCAGGTTGCCGCCCGCATCGTCCGGATGCAGAACCCCGGCCAGCGTGGCGGCGCCGTCGATCAGGTCATCCGGCGCATACCCCAGCAGCCGCTTCCAGGCCGGCGAGAACCAATAGCGATCGGCGGCGAAATCGAGGTCGAACGCCCCCAGCGGCCCGTGTTGGGTCAGTTCTTCGAAGCGTTCCTCGCTGGCCACCGCCAGGTCCTCGAATTCCTTGCGCTCGGTGATGTCGAGATGCACGCCGGCGACCCGTTCGAGCTCGGCGTCGGCGCCAAACACCTGCAACCCGATGGCCTGGCACCAGACGTACCGGCCCGACTTGTGGCGGAGGCGGTACTCCGCCGCAAAACTCCGGGCACCGCTGAAGAGCCGCGTGGCCACGCGATCGGGCGCCGCCGACGAATCCTCGGGATGCAGCAACTGGCGCCAGGTTTCGATCGTGTCCGCCAGCTCCGACTCGGCATACCCGAGCTGCTTCTTCCAGGAGGGCGAGTAGTGAAAGATGCCGGCCTTGAAATTCAGATCGAAGAAGCCGACCGGGCTGCGCTCACCGAGCAGTCCAAGCAATTCGCCCCCCGCGGCACCCGGCGGCGGCGCGGGCCGCACGAAGGCGAGGCACACCGGCCCGCCGGCCGACGATCCCGTCTCGAGGCGGACGGTCACGTCGCAGCGCGGACCCTCCTTGGGCTGGGCGGATAGCCGCAGCGGAGCCTTGGCCGCCGCCGCCAGCAACACGTCCCATTGCGACTCCAGCCAGCGTGCATCCCGCGAGGTGATTTCGAACGCGAACAACGCGGAGAAATGTTCGCCGACCATCTCGGCGGGTCCTGCCCGCCAGAGATGGCGGGCCGCGGCATCGGCCAGCAGGATCCTGCCTTTTTCGTCGAGGACGAGCAAAGCGTCGGCTCCGCCGCGGGTTTCAGCGCCCGCGGGCCCGGCCTTTTGAAAATCCGACGAGTTCACCTCGAAAGGTAGCTGCGTAGACATGTCGAGGAGGGAGGACTAACGAGGGTCTGCGCGGCCAAGACCGTGATGATTCCCAACGGGTTGTTAAGAAAAAAGTGAATAACTCGGGCTCAGGAAGTTCCTTGGACGCTAGAGTTTAATATATTTTTACACAAGTTATTACCAACAGCCGCCAGTCCCGACACCAACGGGAAGGAATATTCCAAAACGCGCCGGCACTTCGGGTGGCGGCGCAAGGTGGGAATTCAGGCCGCGTCAGGCCGTCCACCAGCGAGCCAACGGCGTACCCGGCCGGCCAGCATGGCGATGTAGGCCGGGTGATCGTTCAGGCAGGGGATGTGCTCGAACGACTCCCCTCCCGCCTCCAGGAACTGCGCGCGCCCGGTTACGCGGATTTCCTCCAGGGTTTCCAGGCAGTCGGCCAAGAAGGCGGGCGTGATGACCAGCAGGCGCTTCCGACCCTCGGCTGCCAGCCGCTTGAGCTCAAAATCCGTGTACGGCGCCAGCCACGGCTCGCCGACGAGACGCGATTGAAAGGAGATCGAGTAGCGGGCGGGATCGAGGCCGGCGCGGCGGGCCAGGGCGCCGGTGGTCCGCGTGATCTGCGCCCTGTAACAGGTCGCCTGCACCGGGCTGCAAACCGCGCAACAGTCCGGCACCACGGTGCAGTGGGCGCGCGATGAATCGGCTTTCCGCAGGTGCCGCACCGGAATGCCGTGGTAGCTGAACAGGAAATGGTCGTACGGAAGTTCGAGGTAGGGTCTGACGCTGGCGTGAAGGGCTTCGATGTAGTCGTCGTCCGCGAAAAACGGTGGCACGGTCTGGAAACGCATCCGGGGCGCGAGGCGGGCGCCTTCCTCCAGCACTTTCACCGTGACCGTCTCCCAGCTCGACATGGCGTAGTGCGGGTATTGCGGAATCAACAGGACGTCGGTCACACCGGCGGAGGCCAGTTGGCCCAGCACCGGCGCGATCGCCGGCTGTCCGTAGCGCATGGCGAGGGCCACCGGAACGTCGGGTCCGACGGCGGCGGCGAGCTGTTGCTGGACCTTCCGGCTGATGGCGATCAGCGGCGACCCCTCCGGCGTCCAGACTGTGGCGTAGGCATGGGCCGACTTCGGCGCGCGGCGCGGCACGATGAGCCAATGCACGAGCATATGCCGGAGCGGCTGCCGCGGCCGGTCAATCACCCGGGGATCGCCCAGAAATTCATGCAGATACCGTCGGACGTCGGCGACGGCGGTGGAGTCGGGCGAACCGAGATTGACGAGCAGGACGGCGCGTGGGGACATGGACGCCCGCAATAGGTCGGGATATTCGCGCGGGATGTCAAATGTCGGCGCAGACGGTAGCCCGCGCGGGGCCGCCAGGGATTTTGACGTTGCCGGTGGCGGGCCGGGGGCGCATCAGTTTGGGTTCTGTCGGCACGACCTTCGTGCGACCGGCAGCGTTCGAGCCGTCATCCGATCCGCCATGAGTTCTCCACATCGACCCGTGCTCCTCGTCGTTCGCGACGGTTGGGGCAAGAATCCCCATCCCGAGCAGGACCAGTTCAACGCCGTCCACCTGGCGCGCAAACCCTGCGATGACTGGCTGCACGCCACCTATCCGGTCACCCTGGTCAAGGCGAGCGGCCTCGACGTCGGCGTGCCGGACGGGGTGATGGGCAACAGCGAGGTCGGGCACCAGAACATCGGGGCCGGCCGGATCGTGGATCAGGAGATCGTGCGCATCACCAAGGCCCTGGCGAGCGGCGAGCTGGCCGGCAACGCCGTCTGGCGCGCGGCGCTGGACCGCGTGAAGACCCGCGGCACGAAACTCCATTTCATGGGGCTGGCGTCCGACGCCGGGGTGCACAGCCTGCTCGACCACCTGTACGGGCTGCTCGAGCTGGCGCGGAAGGCCGGCGTGACGCAAAACGTTTTTGTCCATGCGTTCATGGACGGACGTGACACCCCGCCGACCAGCGGGCTGGGCTTCATCCGGCAACTGGAGGCCAGAATGGCCGAACTGGGGGTGGGGGCGGTGGCGAGCGTGTGCGGCCGTTTCTACAGCATGGATCGCGACAACCGGTGGGAACGGGTGAGCCGCGCCTACGCGATGCTCACCGGGACCAAGGCCGACGCCACGGCGCCGAGCGCCGGCGCCGCCATGCGGCAATACTATGACCGGCCCACCAACGATTCCCAAAAGGGCGACGAGTTCGTCCTGCCGACGTGGGTGACCGGTGCCGACGGGCGGCCGGTGGCGACCATCGGCGACGGCGACAGCGTGGTCTTTTTCAATTTCCGGGGCGACCGTCCGCGTGAGCTTTGCCGCGCCTTTTGCGAGCCGGGGTTCAAGGAGTTCGACCGGGGGCGCAAGCTCGATCTCTTTTTCGCCGGCCTCACCGAGTACAAGAAGGGCCTGCCCGTCGAAACCATTCTCCTGAAGCCGGCGAAGATGAAGAACATCCTCGGCGATTATGTGGCGGCACGGGGATTGAAGCAGTTTCGCTCGGCCGAGACCGAGAAATACCCGCACGTGACGTTTTTCTTCAACGACTACCGGGAGGAGCCGTTCCCGGGGGAGGATCGCGCCCTGGTGGCCAGCCCCAAGGTCAATACCTACGATCTCGCGCCGGACATGTCGTCGATGGGTGTGACCGTGGCGGCCCGCGACGCCATCCTGTCCGGCAAGTACGACCTGCTGGTGGTCAACTACGCCAATCCGGACATGGTGGGCCACACCGGCTCGCTGCCGGCGGCCATCCGGGCCTGCGAGGCCACCGACCTGGGCACCGGCGTCCTGCTGGAGGCGATCCTGAAGATGGGCGGGGCGGCGGTGGTCTGCGCCGACCACGGCAACGCCGAGCAGATGTGGGATCCGGAGCAGGACTGCCCGCACACCTCGCACACCCTCAACCTCGGCGAGGTGTTTGTGGTCGGCCGGGGTCTCACGGCGGCGGGGACGAAGTTGCGGGCCGGCGGCCGGTTGGCCGACCTGGCGCCGACGCTGTTGGAACTCATGGGCCTGCCGCAGCCTCCGGAGATGACCGGCCAAAGCCTGATCATGAAATGACGCCGGCGCGGTCCGGATGGGGGGATGCCGGCGATGGCCACCGTCGGCGGGTCAGGCCTTGGTCAGCAGCGCGCTGTGTGAGAGGGGCACGCGAGGAGTGGCCACCGCCGCGAGCCCGACCGAACGGGCGAGGGCGAGGGTTGCGGCGAAGGCCGGCCCGTTGACGTGGCCCACCGGCTCGCACAGCAGGAGGCGGCCGCCGGGCTTCAGCGTCGCCTGGATTTCCGTCAGGAGGCGCGCCGGATCCGGAACCTCGTGGACCATGGCGAAGGCGAGCGCAAAATCGATCCGCTCCGCCAGGTCGCCGAGGCGCAGGGAATCCCTGGCGCAGACCCGGGCGTCGATGCGGGCGGCCAGTCCGGCGCGCGCGGCGCGCCGCTGGAGGCCGGCGACCATCTCCGGCTGCAGGTCGACGCACACGACCCGCCCGGTGTCGCCGACGAGCCGCGCCAGCGGCAGGCTGAAGAAGCCCATGCCGGCGCCGACATCCAGCGCCCAGGCCCCCTCCGCGACGTGGGGGCGCAGGATCCGGTCCGGATCCTGCAGCAATTTTCGCAAGGGATGGGCCAGCAGATGGCCGATCCACCAGGGACAAACATGGTCGGACATGGTCGAAGCGGGAAGTGTCGGATCTAGGAGGGTGCTTCCCGGGGGTCAACTCCGGCGGCGGCGCCCCGGGCAATTTCGGGTTTGCCCTCGCGCCCCGGCCCACGCTTAGCTGGCCGCCTTTCGTCCCTCGGATTTCATGAAGCGCACGCACCACTGCGGTCAACTCACGGCCGCCCACCTCGGCGAAACCGCCTCGCTCGTCGGCTGGGTCGACTCCATTCGCGACCAGGGAGGGATCATCTTCATCGACCTGCGGGATCGCAAGGGCATCACCCAGGTCAAGCTCGAGCCGAATTCGAACGCCGACGTCGGTGCGCGCGCCGCCCACGTCAAGCCGGAGTCCGTGATCGGGGTCACCGGCCGGGTCGTGCGCCGGCCGGAAGGCACGGCGAATCCGGCGCTGCCGACCGGCGAGGTCGAAGTGGATGCCACCGCCATCGAGATCCACAACCTGTCCGAGACGCCGCCGTTCCCGCTGGACGACGCGGGGGGCGACCGGGTCAACGAGGACCTGCGGCTGACCTACCGCTACCTCGATTTGCGCCGTCCGAAGATGCGACGCCACCTCGAGGTGCGCCACCGGGCGACCAAGGCGGTGCGCGACTATTTCGACGAGCAGGGCTTCATCGACGTGGAGACGCCGGTGCTGTTCAAGAGCACGCCGGAGGGCGCGCGCGAATACCTGGTGCCGTCGCGCATCCATCCCGGCCAATTCTACGCACTCTCGCAATCGCCGCAGCAGTTCAAGCAGATCCTCATGGTGGCGGGCGTGGAGCGTTATTTCCAGATCGCGCGCTGTTTTCGCGACGAGGATCTGCGCGCCGACCGCCAGATGGAGTTCACCCAGATCGATGTCGAGGCGTCGTTCATCGACCGCGAGGGCATTTATGCGCTGTGCGAGGGCCTCCTGCAGCGGATCTGGCGCGACGTGCTGGGAGTGGAGCTGCCGGCGCCCTTCCCGCGGCTGACCTTCCAGGACGCGATGAACCGGTTCGGGGTGGACAAGCCCGACACGCGCTTTGGGCTGGAACTGGCCGACTTCACCGAGCTGTTTCGCCATTCCACGTTCAAGCTGTTTGCGGCGACCGCGGCCGGCGGCGGCGCGGTGAAGGCGATCAACGCCAAGGGCCTGGCCGACGTCACCCAGGGCGAAATGACGGGCTTGGAAGAGGCGGCCAAGGCGCTGGGGGCGAAAGGGCTCGCCTATATCAAGATTGAGCAGGGCGAGTGGAAGTCACCCATCGTGAAGTTCTTCACGCCGGCCGAGAAGGCCGAGCTGACGCAGCGGCTGGGTATCGCCGACGGCGACATCGTCTTCTTCGCGGCGGCGCCGTGGGAGAAGGCCTGCGCCATCCTCGGCCGCATTCGCCTGGAGTGCGCGGCGCTGCTGCAGAAACGCGGCACGCTGGTCATCCCGGCGACCCAGTGGAATTTCCTCTGGGTGGTGGACTTTCCGTTGATGACGTTCGACGAAACCGAGCAGCGGTTTGTCGCCACCCATCATCCCTTCACGGCGCCGGTGCCGGAGGACGTGGCGTTGCTGGATGCCGATCCCAAGAAGGTCCGGGGGCAGCACTACGACCTCGTGCTTAATGGCATGGAACTGGGCGGCGGCTCCATCCGTATCCACCAGCCGGCGCTGCAGGAGAAGGTCTTCAAGGACGTGCTCAAGATTCCGGCCGACGTGGTGGAAAGTCGCTTCGGCTACATGCTGCGCGCCTTCAAATACGGCGCGCCGCCGCACGGGGGCATCGCCTTCGGGCTGGATCGCATCGTGGCGCTGCTCTGCGGCACGACCAGCATCCGGGATGTCATCGCCTTCCCCAAGACCCAGAAGGCGCAGGATCTGATGACGCAGAGTCCGACGCCGGTCACGGCGCGGCAGTTGCGCGACCTGCACATCCAGACCGTGATGCCGGCGGAGTAGGCGGGCGGCCGGCGAAAAGAGCCGGCGGATTGGCACAGACCGTGCTGAAGCGAAGCCGACGGTCGCCGGGCCGGAATACCGGCGGCGCCCGCCATTCCTCCGGCAACTCAACTACACGGTCTGCATGAAAAAACGGCATCTGCTTTTCTCCAGGGCCTTGGGCGGGATTTTTCTCCTCGGGGCGCTGGCCGTCATCGCCCCGTTGCGCGGCCAGGAGGCGGGCGCGGCGCCGGCGCTGGATCCGGCCGCGCTCACGGGCCTGCGCGTCGGGCTCGACACGGTCTGGACCCTCGTCACCGCGATGCTCGTGTTCTGGATGAACGCGGGCTTTGCCCTGGTGGAGAGCGGCCTGGCCCGCGCCAAGAACTGCGTCAACATTCTCGCCAAGAACTTCATCGTTTTTGCCGCGTCGACGATCTCGTTCTGGGTGATCGGCTGGGGTCTGATGTTCGGCGACGGCGGCGGGATCATCGGCACCCATGGCCTCTGGTTCGTCGGTGGCCTCGACAATTCGCCGGCCACCGGGGCGGCCTATCACGGGGTCTACTCGGCGATCAACTGGACGGGTACGCCGCTGTGGGCGAAATTCTTCTTCCAGCTGGTCTTCGCGGGCACGGCGGCCACGATCGTGTCCGGCGCCGTGGCCGAACGCATCAAGTTCGGGTCGTTCCTGATCTTCAGTTTCCTGCTGGTGGCGTTCGTGTATCCGGTATCGGGCCACTGGGTCTGGGGCGGCGGCTTCCTTGGGACCGCGAACTTCCGCGATTTCGCCGGCTCCACCGTGGTGCATTCCGTCGGCGGCTGGGCGGCGCTGGCGGGCGTCCTCGTGTTCGGCCCGCGTCTGGGCAAGTACGGCCGCGACGGGAAGGTGCATCCGATTCCGGGACACAACATGACTTCGGCGGCGCTCGGTGTGCTGATCCTCTGGCTCGGCTGGTTCGGGTTCAACCCCGGGTCGACCATGGGCGTGGGCGACGGTTCGGCCATCGCGCACATTCTGGTCAACACCAACATGGCCGCGGCCACCGGGTCGCTCGGGGCCCTGGCCACCGCGTGGGCGCTGCTGAAGAAGCCGGACCTGTCGATGATCCTCAACGGCTGTCTGGCCGGGCTGGTCGCGATCACCGCGCCCTGCGCCTTCACCGCGGTGCCGGCCGGCGCCCTCATCGGTTTCGTCGCCGGCGTCATCGTCGTGCTGGCCGTCATTTTCTTCGACCGGCTCCGGATCGACGACCCGGTGGGCGCGCTGTCGGTGCACCTGGTCAACGGCGTCTGGGGCACGCTGTCCCTGGGCCTTTTCTATGACAACGACATCGCCGGACGGATCGCGGGCGCGGCCACCAACCTCGGCCGGGCCGCGCAGACCTGGGTGCAGCTCAAGGGCATCGTGGTGGTCGGCCTCACGGTTTTCGCGGTCTCCCTGGTCTTCTGGACGTTGATCAAACTGGTGCTCGGCGTGCGCGTAACCGCCGAAGAAGAGACCGAAGGGCTCGACCTGGGCGAGCATGGCAATGAGGCGTATCCCGATTTCCAGGGAGCCCATCAATGACGGGCGGCATGCCTGCGTCCGGAACCGTTAATCCAGCTCCCCATGAAACTCATCATCGCCATCATCAAGCCCTTCAAGCTCGAGGAAGTGAAGGCGGCCCTGGCCGCGGTCGGCGCCGCGGGCCTGACCGTGACGGAGGTCAAGGGCTTCGGCCGGCAGAAGGGGCACACCGAGGTCTACCGCGGCAGCGAATACACGGTCGATTTCCTGCCGAAGGTTAAACTCGAGATCGCTGTGGCCGACGACCGTGCGCCGCGGGCGGTGGAGGCCATCGCCGCCGCGGCCCGCACGGGCAAGATCGGCGACGGCAAGATCTTCGTCGTGCCGCTCGAACTGGCGGTGCGCATCCGCACGAACGAGACCGGCGCCGAGGCGATTTGATGCTCCCGTGTCGGGGTGGCCGGCGCACGCTTGACGCGGCGCCGGCCTCTTTTTTTGAGGGGTCCGCGGTGCCGGCCGGTCGTTGGCACACCGCTTGCTCAACGGTGGGGTCGCCTGTCCTGCCGCGACCGGCCGTAAATCCGGGCCGCGCAGGAGGGGCGATATGTTCTCCCAACATCCAAGGCGGATCCCGACGAGCCGTCTGTTCAACCGATAACCAAAGCACAGCATCAGCATCACTCGGATGCGAGCACCACCACTATGATCACCCGACATTCAGGCTTCAGATGGCTGCACGTGGTCCTCTTCGGACTGGCGTTGCTCGGCAGCATCGCCACCCCCCGTTTGTGGGCGGACGACGCACCCACCCACGACCCTTCCGGCGGGAACACCGGCACGAAAGCCGACGTTCCCGGGTTTGTCGTGAGCGCGCCGGAGGCCCTCAGCAGCGCGGACGCGAAGGACCCCGCCAAGGTCAAGGCGTATAATGACGCCAAGGCGGCCTACGATTCCTACGCGGCCCAGACCAAGGCGGAACCGCTGGCGACCCAGCTGGCGGACGCCGTCGGCCACAACCGGGTGTCCATCAACTTCGTCTGGACGCTGGTCACGGGCTTCCTGGTCATGTTCATGCAAGCGGGCTTCGCGATGGTGGAAACGGGCCTGACGCGCGCCAAGAACGTCGCCCACACCATGACGATGAACATGCTGATCTATCCGCTGGGCATGCTCGGATTCTGGGTGTGCGGGTTCGCCTTCATGTTCGGCGGCCTCGGCGCGCTCGGGACCCTCGGCGGCACGGCCACGCTCTCGCACGAGATCACCCTGCATCTCTTCGGCAAGGATTTCGGCCTGCTGGGCTGGCACGGCTTCTTCCTCAGCGGCGATGCCTACGACGCCGGCATCTTCTGTCTGTTCCTCTTCCAGATGGTGTTCATGGACACCACGGCGACCATTCCGACCGGCGCCGCGGCCGAGCGCTGGAAGTTTTCCGCCTTCGTGCTCTACGGCTGCTTCATCGGCTCGGTGATGTACCCGGTGTTCGGCAACTGGGTCTGGGGCGGCGGCTGGCTGGCCCAGCTCGGCACGAATTTCGGTCTGGGCCACGGGCACGTGGATTTCGCCGGCTCGTCGGTGGTGCACATGCAAGGCGGCGTGATCGCCCTGATCTTCGCGTGGCTGATCGGTCCCCGCCTTGGCAAGTTCAACAAGGACGGCAGCGTCAATCCGATCCCCGCCCACAACATTCCCATGGCGATCGCCGGCACGTTCATCCTCGCCTTCGGCTGGTTCGGCTTCAACCCGGGCTCGACCCTCGCCGGATCGGATCTGCGCATCGCGGTGGTGGCCACCAACACCATGCTGGCCTCGGCCACGGCCTGCATGGGCGCGGTGCTGTGGATGTGGTGGTTTCGCACCAAGAAGCCCGATCCCAGCATGGCGTGCAACGGCATGTTGGCCGGCCTTGTGGCGATCACCGCCCCCTGTGCCTTTGTCAGTTCGGTCGGCGCCTGTCTCATCGGCCTCGTGGCCGGCATCCTGGTCGTCGAGTCCGTCTTCTTCTTTGACCGGATTCACATCGACGACCCGGTGGGCGCCATCTCGGTCCACGGCGCTTGCGGCGCGTGGGGCTGTCTCTCGATCGGGCTGTTTGCGGACGGCACCTACGGCGACGGCTGGAACGGCGTGGCCGGCACGGTGCGCGGCTGGTTCTACGGCGGCGGTCTGGGCCAATTCTGGGCCGAGCTCATCGGCGTGATCACCTGCTTCGTCACCCTCAGCATCATCTCGATCATCGTGTTCAAGATTGTCGACGTGATCGTGGGCAACCGGGTATCGGCGGAAACTGAGATCGAAGGGCTGGACGTTCCGGAGATGGGCGTCACCGGCTACAACGGCATGGTCCTCGACAAGGCGATGGAGACGCCGCATTCGCGCTGAGCCTGAAATCAATCACGGCGGCGCGGATTTCGCCGCGCCGCCCGTGGTCCCCGGAACACCCGACAATCTGACACGCTTATGGACGCACAACTCGCAACGCTACTCCGGCCGCTGTTGGGCCTCGTGCTGGGCGGTACGATCGGACTGGCCTTCGCCCTCATGCAGGCCGCCTCCCAACGGCGGCAAAATCAGCGACGAGACGAGGGCAGTCTGAAGACCGGCTGGTCGCTGGTCCCCGGGTCGATGACCCGCATCGTTTTTCTGCTGGCCGCCCTCGTCTTGGTCCAGGCGGTCAGCCCGGCCCTCTTCTCCGGAAGCGGCGCGTGGTGGGTTTCGGCCGGAGTGGCCGCCGGCTACGGCAGCCTGCTCGGCTGGCGCCTTTACCGGCGGCAGTTCGCCCCGGTAGCGACGGCCTCGCGCCCGTCGTGACGGCTTCCGGTCAGCTCGATATTGACAACATCCTTCCCTCCAACCTTCTAACCTGCTAGGTTTTTTCGCAATGAAGCTCATCATCGCCATCATCAAGCCCTTCAAGCTCGAGGAAGTTAAGGACGCCCTGTCCGGCATCGGGATCGAGGGCATGACCGTCACCGAGGTCAAAGGTTTCGGCCGCCAAAAGGGCCACACCGAGATCTATCGGGGCAGCGAGTACACCGTGGACTTTCTCCCCAAGGTGAAGATCGAGATCGCGCTCGCCGACGAGCTCGTGACCAAGACCGTCGAAACCATCGTCAAGTCCGCGAAAACGGGCAAGATTGGCGACGGCAAGGTCTTCGTCGTTCCGCTGGACGAGGTGGTTCGCATCCGCACCGACG
>JBJKRD010000005.1:0-5315 GCA_046704925.1 Opitutaceae bacterium
GGCGACGCCCTGCGGTACGGCGGCTTCCACGACCTGATGATCAACAAGCTCGACGCGCTCACCCATGCGGGCGACTGGCGCGGCGAACTGCGGATCTGCACGGCCTACCAGACGGCCGACGGGCGGATGTTCCGCCACGTGCCGCGCAACGAGGCGGTGCGCAAAACCCTGCGCCCGGTTTACGAGAGCCACTCCGGGTGGGCCGAGGACATCGCCGCAGTCCGGCGGTTCGCCGATCTGCCGGCCCCGGCGCAGCATTACGTCGGCGCCATGGTCCGATCGCTGCTGGCCGTCGCCTACGATGGCCGGCCCCGGCCGGCGGCCCTGCCGAACCTGCGCTATCTGGGCGTGGGTCCGCTTCCGTCCCAGATCATCAAGGACGTGCCGCCGACCGCGGAATTGGTGGCCCTCTGACGGCCCGACCGTCCCGTCAAAAGTCCTGCAGCCGCCCCTCGCCGGCACCGCGGCCCGGCTCGATGCGCTCGAACACCTCCCCGATCAGGTAGATGGAGCCCGTGACGACGACCGTGTCATCGGCTTCCCCGATGGCACAGTGGTCCGCCCGCGGGAAGACGGCCGCGAGCGTCGTGTGCCACGAACGGCCGGCAAATCCCGCCGGCACGAGATGGTCCAGCTGGTCGTAGGTGCAGGCCCGCGCCTGGTGGGGTATGACGAAGTGGATCTCCCGGGCGTGCCGCCCGATCACCTCGAGCAGCGCCCGGGCGCGGTATTCCCCGAGCACCCCCGTCACGATGACCGGCTTGCGCCCGGTTTCCGCCACCAACCGCGTCAGATTCGCGTCCAGCACCTGGGCCCCTTCCGGATTGTGGGAGGCGTCCAGGATGACCCGCCGGCCGCCCACGTCCACGCGCTGCCACCGGCCCGGCCAGCTGGCATGCTGCAGCCCCCGCGCCACCACGTCTCCGGTCAGGCGCCAACGCGGCGGCAGCAGGCGCGCCACCAGCGTGGCGGTCGCCGCGTTCCACCGCTGGTAGTCCCCCTCCAGGTTGGTGCGGGGATAAACGTCGATCGCCTCCCCGAACTGCTCGCGCACCGACCAAATGGGGGCGCTCCGTTCCGCGGCGACGGTGCGGATCACCGTCTCGGCTTCGGCCGGCAGGCGGCCCATGACCACCGGCCGGCCCGGCTTGATGATTCCCGCCTTCTCCGCTGCGATCAGATCGAGCCGTTCGCCGAGCACCTCGCAGTGATCGAGGCCGATGGAGGTGATCACGGTCACGACGGGATCCACCACGTTGGTGGCGTCGAGCCGGCCGCCCAGGCCCACCTCCACCGCGGCAATCTCCACCCGGCGTCGCGCGAACTGCAGGAACGCCATCGCGGTCATGAATTCGAAGAAGCTGGGATGATCATCGGAATCGCCCCGCGCCACCGCCTCGGCCACCGGCCGCAGTTCGTTGGCGTAGCCGATGATCTCGTCTTCCCGCAGCAGTTCGCGATTCACCTGCACGCGCTCCCCCAGCTTCACCAGATGCGGCGAGGTGTAGAGACCCGTCCGCCAGCCGCCGGCGTGCAGGATGGCATCCAGCATGGCCGCCACCGAACCCTTGCCGTTGGTCCCCGCGAGGTGAATCACCGGATAATGCCGCTCGGGGTGTCCCAGCGCCTCGGTCAGCACGCGCATCCGGTCGATGCCGTACTTGATCCCCTTCGCCTTCAGGCTGAAGAGATACTCCTGGACCGGCGCATAGGCGGTGAAGATTCCCGTGGGAGGCATGCAGTTGGTCCGGTCCAGCAGGAGCGCCTGCCGGCGTCACCGGGTGTGTTCTTGTCCGGCCTATTCGGAATCCCCGGCCGGCTTCTTCTTCCCGACGTAGAGCGCCTGCAGCAGGTCGCGCAGGCGGTCGCGCATCGCCGGCCGGCTCACGATCTGGTCGATCAGGCCGTGTTTGAGGAGAAACTCGGCGCTCTGGAAGCCCGCCGGCAGCGTCTGCTTGGTGGTCTCCTTGATGACCCGGGCGCCCGCAAACCCGATCAGCGCCCCCGGCTCCGCGAGAATCACGTCGCCGAGCGTGGCAAAGCTCGCGGTGACGCCGCCGGTGGTCGGATCGGTGAGGATGGATATGAACGGGAGGCGCGCGGCCGCCAGGCGCCCCAGGGCCGCGCTGGTCTTCGCCATCTGCATCAGCGAGAAGATGCCCTCCTGCATGCGCGCCCCGCCGGCGGCGCTGAAGATCAGGCAGGGGATCTTCTCGCGCAACGCCGTCTCGATCGTGCGCGTGATCTTCTCGCCGGTCGCCCCGCCCATCGCCCCGCCGCAAAAGCGGAAATCCATGACCGCCACCGCCACCGGGATGCCGTGCAGCTGGCCCGTGCCGCACACGACCGCCTCCTTCAGGCCGCTCTCCTTTTCGTACTTCTTGAGCCGGTCGGGATAGGGCTGCGAGTCGACGAAGCCGAGCGGATCCGACGCGCGGATATCCTCGCCCAGTTCCCGGAACGTGCCCGGGTCGAGCAGGTGGGCGAGGCGCGCGGGCGCGCTGATGCGGAAATGGTAGCCGCTCTTCGGCACCACCATCTGGTTCGCCTCCAGGTCCTTGTTGAAGACGATCTCGCCGGACAGCGGGCATTTCACCCAGACCCCCTTGGGGATGTCCTTCTTCTTGGCTGCCACCGTCGGATATTGCGGCTTGCTAAAATGGGCCATGATGGAACTCAACCGTGACCGAACGTGACGACGTCGAGCCTCAGACCGCCGGCCCGCCGCAACACGGCGGCGCAGGCGTTGAGGGTGGAACCCGTGGTGAAGACGTCATCAACCAGAACGTAATGTTGGTCGGCATTTATGGCAGCGCCCGTCTTCAAGGCAAAGGCATTCTTGAGATTCGCCTGGCGCGTGCGGCGGTCGAACGCCGTCTGGGTGGGGGTGTCCACCACCCGGCGCAGCGGCTCGCGCACCGCGGCCGTGCCGCCCGCGGCGGCGGCCAGGCAGCGGGCCAGCAGCCGGCTTTGGTTGTAACCTCGCTCGCGTTCCTTGCGGGGGTGCAGCGGCACCGGCACCAGCACCGCGTCGCGGAGATGGCGCGCGACGTCCGCCTTCCGGATCAGGGCGGCGATGTCCGTGAGCACGTGCAGGGCGCGGTGGTATTTGAGGGCATGCACGAGGGAGCGGCCGGGACCCTGCAGCAGGATGCAGGTCCGCCCCCCGCCGAACTGCGGGTCGAGTTCGGCGCAGTGCGCACACCGGCGCTCGCCCGCGGCTTCGCCGAAAAAAGGATGTCCGCACACGGGACAATGCGGCGGTCGTACCACCACGATCAGCTTTTCGCATGGCGCGCACACGTGCCGCAAACCGCCACCCTCCACCAGTCCGCCGCAATGCACGCACCCCGGCGGAAACACCAGGTCGCCCGCCGTGCGCCCCCACGCTCCGATCGCCCGCGCCGCGTCCATGGTTCAATAGCGCACCCGCTCCAGGAACAGGCCCGCCGCCGGCGCGGTTTCGAAGGCGTTGGTCTGGCGCCCCGCGCGCAGAATCGCCGCCACCTCCTCCGCGCCGAGCTTTCCCCGCCCCACCGCGACCAGCGCGCCCACCAGCCGCCGCACCATCTTGTAGAGAAATCCGTCGCCCTCGGCGACGACCCGCAGGCGCGCCCCGCGTCCGGTCAGGTCGAGCCGCCGCAGATGGCGCACGGTATCCCCTCCGGCGGAGGAGCCGGCCGCGGCGAAGGCGCGGAAATCGTGCCGCCCGGTGAGCCGGCGCGCCGCCCGCCGCATCGCCGCCACGTCGAGGCGCTGCGGCAGCGACCAGCAGAAGGCGTGCAGGAACGGATCCGCCCGCCCGCCCTGCCGGATGCAATAGCTGTAGGTCTTGCCGGCGGCCGAGTAACGCGCGTGGAATCTCCGCGACACCGCGCGCGCCGACCGTATCTGGATGGTCGGCGGCAGTCCGGCGCGCAAGGCGGCCAGCAGTTTCGCCGCCCCGTGCGGCCAGGCGGCGTCAAAGTGGAACACCTGCCCCCGCGCGTGCACCCCGGCGTCGGTCCGCCCGCTGCCGTGGATGCGCACGGGCCGGCCGAAGATCCCCTGCAGCCGCCGTTCGATCACGTCCTGCACGGCCCGGCCGCCGGGCTGGCTCTGCCAGCCGTGGAAGCCGCCGCCGTCGTAGGCGCAGATGCATTTCCAGCGGCGGATCGGGGCGGATTTCGCGTGGCCGACCATGCGGGACCGAGCTTGCCGCCGAACGGATCGCCTGCAAGCTCCGCCGCCGCCGCGCGAGCCCGCCGGCTTCCTACGGATCCTCCGGCGGCGGCGGCACCCGCTGGTCCAGGAAATCCTGCAGGATGAGGCAGGCGGCGCGCGAATCGATGATCCCCGACGCGCGCAGGCCGCGCCGCTCCCGTTTCGGCACCGCCGCCTCGGCGGCATAGGTCGTCAGCCGTTCGTCCACCCAATGCACCGGCAGACCCGTCGCCGCCTGCACCTGTGCCGCGAAGGTCTCCGCCTCGCGCGCCTTGAATCCCGCGCTGCCATCCATGTTCAGCGGATGTCCCACCACCAGGTCGGTGATGCGGCGCTCCCGGATGACGGCCGTCAGCCGCGCCAGCCGGTCCGCGGGCGTGGTCTCCGTCAATGCGGGCAGCGGCGTCGCCACGCCCAGCTCGTCGCCGAAGCTGAGGCCGATGCGCTTCGCGCCGTAGTCGATGCCGAGGCAACGGAGGCTTCCCACGCCTGCTATTGCAGCGACCCGGCCCGGCCCGTCGAGGCGCATATGCAGTTGCGAAACCGGGATTTTCGCCGCACTTAGGCGGATGCACTCGGTGTCCCTTTCCGGCGCAGCCGGCGCCGGCCGGCCTGGGCCCCCGCCCGACCCGCGGCGGTCCCGGCTCGGGCCGTGAGGTCGCCGGCTGTCCCTCCCGTCGTTGCCACCATGTCCGCCTCCCTTCCCCAGCTTTCCCCCGAGGAACTGAGCCGCTACAGCCGCCACATCCTGCTCGACGAGATCGGCGTCGAGGGTCAGCGCCGGCTCGCGGCGGCCCGGGTGCTGGTGGTCGGCCTGGGCGGTCTCGGCAGCCCGGCCGCCCTTTACCTGGCGGCCGCCGGCGTCGGCACCCTCGGACTGGCCGATCTCGACCGGGTCGAGGAGCACAATCTCCAACGCCAGGTGATCCACGACACCGCGGCCGTCGGCCGGCCCAAGGTCGAATCGGCCGCGCGCCGCCTGGCCGAGCTCAACCCGCACGTGCGGCTGGTGCCTCACGGCGACGGCCTCACCGTGGCCAATGCCGTTTCGCTCTTCTCCGCCTACGACGTGGTCTTGGATGGCGCCGACAACTTCCCCACCCGCTACCTCG
>JBJKRD010000006.1:0-4327 GCA_046704925.1 Opitutaceae bacterium
CCGCCCGCGACCGCACCTATCGCGACATGGCCAGCATGCACGGCACCTACCGAAAGGTGGACGAGACGCTGCCCGCGCTCGAGTTGCTGGGCCGCGCCGGGATGGCGTGGGCGGCGGCGGGCTGGCACTGGTACCTTGACCGCCCGGTGTCGAACAGCGGCCGGCTGAAACAGATCATGGAGGAGCTGGCCGGCCGCCATGGGTGGCCCTGGTCCATCGAACTGGTGCCAAACCCGGATCGCGTGCTGGCGGAATCCGCCGACGCGATCGCCACCGCTGACAGCGTGGTGCTGGACCGCTGCGGACCCTGGTTCAACCTTGCCCGCGAGGTCGTGGACCGGCATTTGCCGCGAGCGTTCGTCGTGCCGCTGGGCGGGCCGTCCGAATCCGTCCCGCCGCCAGCGAATTGAACCGGAGGGCCGGGTCCGGCGGCGCCCGTCCCCGCCCGTGGTGCCGCCAAACTCCGACTTGGCGAACGGACGGGACCGGCCTAGACTCTCCCACGGAGGTGCTGCCATGACGGCTGTTCCCATTGTCTTCGCGGGTTTGATGCCGCACGCTCCGATCCTGGTGCCGGGCGTGGGCGGCCCGCGCCTGGCCGAGGCGCGCGCCACGGCCGAGGCCATGACGACGGCGGCCCAACGTGCGGTCGCCGCCCACCCCGCCACCCTGGTGCTCGTGTCGCCCCATTCGCCGCGACGCCCGGGAGCGTTCGGCATCTGGCAAACCGCCCGTCTGCGCGGGTCGCTGGGCAATTTCGGCTCGCCCGGCGACCGGGTCGACCTGCCGGCCGACCGCGCCTTCGCCGACCGGCTGATCACCGAGGCGCGGCAGCGGGGTCTCCAGACCTGGGACATTCATGACGAGGTCCTCGATCACGGCGCCGTCGTGCCGCTCTGTTACCTCGTGGCCGCGGGCTGGAGCGGCCCCACCGTCATCCTGAGCCTGAATTACCCCGGCGAGGGCGGCCTGAACGAACTCGGCGGCGCGATCGAGGCGACGGCGGCCGCCCTCGACCGGCGCACGGCCGTGATCGCGAGCGGTGACATGAGCCACCGGCTCACCCGGTCGGCGCCCGGCGGCTACCACCCCCGCGCGCACCGCTTCGACGATACCTTCATTGATCTGCTGCGCGCCGGCGCCGCCGACCAGGTCGGGCGCCTGGACGCCGCGTTGCAGGAGGCGGCGGGCGAAGACGTGGTGGACTCCACGGTCATTGCGCTCGCCGCCGCCGAATACCGCACCGACGGCCACCGGGTGCTGAGCTACGAGGGGCCGTTCGGCGTCGGCTACGGCGTGGCGATCCTCTACGAGCCGGCCGCAGGCAGCGCCCGCCCGGCCGCCGACGACGTTCGGCGGGATCCGGTGATCTCCAGCTTCGAGGGTCTCCCCGCCGTCGCCCGGCGGGCCGTGGCCGAGAAATTAGGCACGGTTCCAAAATCCCCGGGATTCACCGCCGCCGGTGTCCTCGCCCAGCGGCGGGCGGTGTTCGTGACCTTGCGCACGACGAATGGCGACTTGCGCGGCTGCCGGGGGCGCCTCGCGCCTTCCCAAAGCGATCTCGTCCGCGAGACCTGGGACAGCGCTCTGTCGTCGGCGTTTCAGGATTACCGCTTTTCGCCCTTGACGGTGGCCGAGCTGCCCGAGGTCGAATTCAGCGTCACCGTGCTGGGCGATCTTGAGCCGGTCGCCGGCGCGGACGGTCTGGATCCCGCCATTTACGGGGTCGTTGTCGCCTCCGCCGACGGCCGGAAGGGGGTGCTGCTGCCCGCCATCCCCGGGATCGATTCCGTGGCCCAGCAGCTCGCCATCGCGCGGCAGAAGGCCGGCATCGGTCCCGACGAATGGATCAAAATCGAGCGTTTCCGGGCGGACAGTTACGGCGAACCGACCACCGGCGGCCGGAAAGGCGGTCATGCGGACTGACGCCCCGATACCCTCGCACCATCCGGGGCGATGGTGGCGGGCGCGTCCCGACGGCCGGTTGGAATGCCGCCTGTGCCCGCGGCTGTGCAAGCTGCAGGACGGCCAGCGCGGCTTTTGCTTCGTGCGCCAGCGGATCGGCGACGAGGTGGTGCTCACCACCTACGGGCGCAGCAGCGGCTTTTGCGTCGACCCGATCGAAAAGAAGCCCCTCAACCATTTCCTGCCCGGCACGAGCGTGCTGTCGTTCGGCACGGCGGGCTGCAACCTCGGCTGCCAGTTCTGCCAGAACTGGGACATCAGCAAGGCGCGCGAATTCGACCGTTTGGGCGCCGCCGCCGGGCCCGACGCCATCGCCGCGGCCGCCCGGCGCCACGGCTGCCGTTCGGTGGCCTTTACCTACAACGACCCGGTCATCTTCGCGGAATATGCGATCGACACCGCCCGGGCGTGCCGCGAGCAGGGGATCCGGACGGTCGCGGTGACGGCCGGCTACATCACCGACGAGGCCCGGCCCGAGTTCTACCGGGCGATGGATGCGGCCAATGTCGACCTGAAGGGCTTCACCGAGGAATTCTACCATCGCCGCTGCCTCGCCCAACTGCAGCCCGTGCTGGACACCCTGGTCTACCTGCGCCGGGAGACGGCGGTCTGGTTCGAGGTCACGACGCTGCTGATCCCCGGTGAAAACGACGGCACCGACGAGATCGATCGCGCTTCCGATTGGTACGCCGCCCACCTGGGGCCCGACGTGCCGTGGCATTTCACCGCCTTCCATCCGGACTTCAAGATGCTGACGACGCCCCGGACCCCCGCCGCCACGCTGACCCGGGCCCGGGACATCGCCCGCTCCAAGGGATTGAAATACGTGTACACGGGCAACGTCCACGACCGCGACGGCGGGAGCACGTGGTGCCCGCAGTGCGGCTCGGTGGTGATCGAGCGCGACTGGTACGAGCTCGGGGCCTACAACCTTGAGGGCAACCGGTGCCGGGCGTGCGGCTGCGAAATCGCCGGACACTTCGAACGGCAACCGGGACGATGGGGCGCCCGCCGGCGGCCGGTCGGCATAAGCTAGACTGGGTGGTTGCCCTTTTCCGTGGGCCTGCCGGAGGAGCAAAGCAACGCCCGTCATCGATGTTTACATCGGCGCCCGCCGCCGTAAACTTGGAGCCATCGGCGTCGAGCACGCGCCCGCTCGGCTCAACCGTCCAGCCGGCGCATCTCGGCGGGGTGTCCGATGCAAAACCCAAGCCACGAGGAGCGCCCATGCCTGCCGCGAAGCTGAAAGAGTTCCTGGACCGCCGCGACGTGAAGTACGTCAGCATTCAACACTCGCCGGCCTTCACCGCGCCGGAGGTCGCCGCCTCGGCCCACGTTTCGGGCCGGGACTTTGCCAAGACCGTGATCGTCAAGATCGACGGCGTGATGTCGATGGTCGTGCTGCCGGCCAACCGGCGGCTGGTGCTCAACGACCTGCGCGAACTCCTCGAGGTCGACCGGGTCAAGCTTGCCACCGAGGAAGAGTTCAAAACCGCCTTCCCCGATTGCGAGCCCGGCGCCATGCCGCCGTTCGGCAACCTCTACGGCATGCCGGTCTACGTGGCCTCGAGCCTGGCCGACGAGGCGGAGATCGCCTTCAACGCCGGCAGCCACGTTGAGTTGATCAAGATGGCCTACGGCGACTTCGCGGAGCTGGTGAACCCGAAGTCGATCGAATTTGTCACGACGTAGCCGTCCGCCGCCGGCGGTCTCCCCGGTCAGCTCAGGTCCCCGATGCTGCCGAACTCCGGGTCGAAGAGGCGCCGGTAGGTGCGGACAATCATCCCGTCCGTCAGGCCGGCCAGCCAGTCGCAGAGCCACCGGGCCCTGCCGGGTTCGGTGGCTTCGGCGGCGATCAAACCCCCGACGCCGTGCGGCAGGATGCGGATGACACGCGGGCCGGGCGCGACGTAATTGCGCCAGCCGGAGTCCCACAGGCTCGACAGGATCACGCGGGCCTTGTGCTCCATCTGACAGAGCTGGGGACTCTCGAAGATAATGTCGTTGGCCAGGCGTTTGAAGAACTGCGCCTCGCGTTCCGCCTCCGGCGCCACCACCAGCTCGAACCGGTACCGGTTGGTCCGGTCCGCCATGAAATTGTCGCGTTCGCGCAGGCGGCAGGCCTGGATGAAGCGGCCGATCTTCATCGAGAAGACGCTCTCCAGATGGTCGTGACGGATCGCATCGAAAAGCGTGTCCAGCAGTCCCTGCCGGACCGTGTCGATCGCCTGCCCCGCCGCCCAGCGCTCCACCCGCTCGATCGTGAGGAAACCGGCCTTCACGCCGTCCACGATGTCGTTCAGCGAGTACGCCGCGTCATCCGCCCAGTCCATGATCTGGCACTCCACGCTCTTGAAATCGT
>JBJKRD010000007.1:0-5363 GCA_046704925.1 Opitutaceae bacterium
ATCGTCCGTCAACCGGCCGAATTCCCCCGCCGCCGCGCTGTCCGGCCGGGCGCAGTCCGCCAGGCCGGTGAGCGGGCTAAGTTGGGTCGCATCCGGTTGCTGCTCGGCGCGGCGGTAGCCTTTGACCGGCTCGAGCAGATCGACCACGGCCCGGAGGGCGCGCAGATTGGCCGCCGTGGTGTGGTCGCCGGCGAAGCGGCGCAACATGGGGGCCACCTTCGCCTCGTGCCGCAATCCGGCCTCCTCCAGCCGCCGGCTGACGAACGCGAGGCGCCGGTACATGTCGTCGACGTCGGTCACGCTCCGCGGCGACCACAGCCGCTCGGCGACCGCCGCCATGCGGGGCCAGATGCGCGAGTCGATGGTTTCCGGCGTCACCCATTCCGTCCACATCGTGCCCTCGCCGCCGAGCACGCGCTTTTGCTCCTCCGGGGTGAGCGCGGCGGGGTCCGGAAGCGGATCATTGCGATAGAGGTCGGCCGCGGGCTGGCACAGGTCGATGTAGTAGCCGTTGGCCAGCAGCGCCGCGTGACCCTGCCGGACCGCCTGGTCGAGCCCCGCGGGCCCGCGCCACGACTCGATCACCGCGTCGGCCGGCAGATCGGGCTGCAGGATCTCGTCCCAGCCGATCATCGTCCGGTGGCAACGGCGCAGGATCGGCCGCAGGCGGCCGTTGAACCACGCCTGCAGGCCGGCGTCGTTCTTCAAGCCATGCGTGCGGATGAACTCCTGGATGCGGGGGTTGGCGTTCCACTGCCGGCCGTTCACCTCGTCGCCGCCGATGTGCAGATAGGCGTCGGGAAAAAGCGCCGCCATCTCGCCGAGAAAGCCGTCGAGCAACGGGTACAGGGCCTCGTTGGTCGGATCCAGCACCGGATCGAACACCCCCCACCGGCGTTCGATCGCGTAGGGACCCGGGGCGGCCGCCAGTTCGGGATAGCCGACCAGCCAGCTCGTCGTGTGGCCGGGCATGTCGAACTCGGGCACTACCCGGATCCCCCGGGCCGCCGCATAGGCCAGGAGGTCCCGGATCTCATCCTGGGTGAAGTAGTGGCCGTCCGAGCCCGATCGCTGGAGCTGCGGGTAGAGCCGGCTTTCCACGCGAAAGCCCTGGTCGTCGGTGAGGTGCAGATGCAGCACGTTGAGCTTCACCAGCACCATGCCGTCGAGCTCGCGCTTGATCACGGCGACGGGCATCCAGTGGCGGCTGACGTCGATGAGCAGACCGCGCCAGGGAAAACGCGGCCGATCGCGAATCTCGATCGCCGGCAGCGACCAGCCCTCCGCGTCACCCTGCAGTAGTTGCTGGAGCGTGGCGAGGCCGCGAATCGCGCCCGTGACCGTGGGCGCGTGCAACTCGGCCCGCCGATCGTCGACGGTGAGGCGGTACGATTCATCTTCCCCCAGTTCCGGCACGCCGGGCCCCGGCCCGGCGCAGGCGACCACCAACCCGGGCCCGGCCGCCGCGGCCCGGTCGAAGGTCAGACCGGTGCGCTCCTGCCATGCGCGGCGCAGACGGGCGATCGCTTTCTCCAGCCGTTCGTCGTCGGCTCCCGCAACCGTCACGCCGAACGCCGCCGTCACGGGGAGCCGGCCGCCAGTGTAGGTCCAGGCCGCCGGCAGTGGCATCACCGGCGGAGGCAGGACGGTCCCGCCGCGCGCGAGAACGATTCCGGACAGCACGCCCATGACTACCAGTCGGGGACCGGCGGTCCGCAAGGCGGGAAACACACGGCGGCGGGGCGGCGCAGTCGGCAGCACGGCCGGCAGCATGGACGCCGGCGCCACCCAGATCAAAAACGAACTGCGGCGCGCGGAGGCGGCGGCTTCAGGATCCGGGTTTGAAATCGACCGGGATCGCCACCCGCACGTCGGTGGGCTGGCCGCCGCGGGTGGGTGCCTCGAACACCCACCGTTCGATGGCGGTGGCGGCCGCCCAGCCGAACTCCGGACGGGTGGCCGCGTCGATCCGCGCCAAGCGGCAGCGTCCCGTCCGATCGATGATGAAGCTGATCGTGGCCTCGCCGGCCGGCTTCCCGGCCATCAGCGCGGCCGGATAAAACGGCGGCACCTGATGCACCGGGCGCAGCCGCCCGTCCAGGCCCTTCGGTCCCATGTCGGCGGTCTCGTGCTGGCGCAGGCGCTCGACGAGGCGCTCGGTGGTCTGGAATTCGGACGAACTCGACGCCAGCCCGAAGTGCCAGCGCGCGGTGATCGGAATCGCCACCGGCTGACCGCCGCGGGTCGCCGGGTCGAACAGCCAGCACGCCAGGGCCGCGACCCAGGCCTGACCGAACTCGGGCCGGGTGGCTTCCCGCAGCTTGATCGCCTCCGGACGGCCGTTGGCGCCAACCGTCAGGTCGGCCACGGCGTCGCCCTCGGCGCCCGCCAGGCGTAGGTCATACGGATACACCGGATCGACGACGATGCGCAGGCGGGGTTTGCTGTCGTAATCCTTCCCCGCCTCGCCCGGCACGGCGATGCCGTTGTCGGCCAGCACGTCGGCCTTTTCGTGATCCAGGACCGAGAATTCCAACGCCGACTGCATGGTCGCGGGCACCGCCAGATCGCCCTGCCGGGCGGGTTGAAAGGTCCAGCCCCGCACCGCCGCCAGGGCGGGGATGATGAAGTCGGCATGCGTGGCCCACAGAATTCTCAGGCCCTGCTCCCGCCCCTCGGGGTCCACCGTGAATTCCACATCCACCTCCCCGGGCAAATGGCGCGACAACAACGAATCCGGGTACTCCGGGTCCCCATCCTTCACTCGCACGGTCTTGGTGACCGGCGGATAGGCCAACGTCTGCGTCACCTTGGCCGGAGGATAGGTCGACGCCTTGGCCCCATGATCATTGCGACTGAAAGGCACCACGACATCCACGCATTTGGCCACCTTGCGGCCGTCGTCCTCGGCCGGATCGAACCGCCATTGCCGGACAGAGGCGATCGCCGCCGCCTCGAAGACCTTGTCCGTCGACCGCAGCGCCCGCGCCTCGGTGACCGACCCGTTGGCGTCGACGATGAACCGCACCCGCACCCAGCCGTCGAGCTTCCGGGCGGCCGCCTCCTGGGGATAGACCGGGGCCACCCACGAACGGATCTGCGGCAGGGCCATCTCGACCTTCAGGTCCTCCGGCTTGTCCGCCGCGGGCAGCAGGGCGGCGGCCCCCAGCAGCACTCCGATCAATCCGACCATGGTGTTCCTTGACATAAGCAGCATGCCCCGCGGGCCCGATCATTTGCCTCCGCCGCCGGTGGTCGGTTCGCCGACCGCCGTTCCCATCACCGGCGGCTCGGTTCTGAATTCGAACGGCACGACCACCCGGGCCACGACGGTCTTGCCGCCGGCCTTCGGCGGCGAAAACAACCACAACGAAACCGCCTGGACGGCGGCGTAGCCGAAGGCCGGATCGCTTGCCGCCTTCACCCTTGGCAACCGTACCCGCCCGCGTTCATCGACCAAAAACTCCACGGTCGCCGAGCCCTGCTCCACCCGGTCCCGGAGGGCCAGCGGAAACACGGGGGCCGGATCGAGCAGCGGCCGCAAGGGGGCATCCAGACCGCCGGCGCCGACGATTGCTTCCGGGTGTTTCTTTTCGCTACGCAGCATTGCGCGGTCCTCGTCGGTAAGCATCCGGGACGGGGAGAAATCCCGTTCGGTCCGGAGCACGCTGGTCGTCGGCCTGGCGTCCTTGAGCGCCGGATCGAACTTGTAGAGCGCGACCGACGCCGCCAGGGCGAGGCCGAACTCCGGGCGGGAGGCCTCAACCACCCGGGTGGCCACCACCCGGCCCTTTGGGTCAATCTCAAACAGCACCGCAGCCTTGCCGGTGGTTCCCGCTTGGAGCAGGGCGTAAGGATAAACCGGCTCGACGGCTCCTTGGAGCTGGGGCGCCACGTCATAACGGATCTCCTCGGGCAGCTTTTCCCCCGCCCGGCGGCCGAGCTTCGTGACCGCAATCTCGTCGTTCCCGCCGCGGCCGTTGAAATTGAAGATAATCGGCACCCGCATGCGGGTGTTGACCGCCCGGCCGTCCACCGTCGCCGGCTTGAATTTCCACCGACGCACCGCCTCCACGGCCGCGGCGTTGAAATCGGGACTGGTCGAGCGCGCCGCCACCGCGTTCGCCACGTCTCCCCGCTGGTCGATGACGAATTCCACGACAACCTCCCCCGTAATCCCCGCCTTTTGCAGCGCCAGGGGATAGACCGGCGGCGACTGCCGCACCACCTTCGGCAGGGCGGCGCTGCGCGGCACCGGGGCCTGCGGAGCGAAAAAGTAGAAGGGCACGCGAATGTCCGCCGCGACCGCCGCGCCTCGCCGGCGCGCCGGGGCGAACCGCCACTGTGTCAGGGCCGCTTCGACGAACGGCAAGACCTTCGACGGCGCCGACGGCTCCAAGACCACCTTTTGCGGAGTGCCGGCGGCATCGAGACTGATCGTGCCCCACGCCTCCGTGCGGTTTCGCAACTGGATCCTCATCGCCTCCGAAACGATCACGGGGGTCACCGCCAGCAGGCGGGGCTCCGCCTCCGGACGCCCCGTCTCGGTAGCAGCCGGGTTGAAAATCACGGGAATCCAGAACCAGGCGGGCACCGGATGGCCGTGCAACGTGGCCGGATGCATCGGCCAATCTCCCACGGCGTCCTCCACCGCGCCCTTGAACCACGGATGGGCGCTGTGCACCTCCATCAACAACCCGGTTCCATCCGCCGCGATATACCGGGCGAGAATGACGTAGCTCGGTTCGTCCGCGGTGCGCAACGCCTCGGGATATTCGATGTCCGGTTTGTGGCGGTTCCGTGGCAACTGGTCCGGCGCCCCCTCCGTCTGGAACCAGCCGGGCTCGCCGACGGTCACCTCCTGCGCCCGCAAGCTCCAGCCGGCCAACCCCGCGGCGACGATCATCGCATCAAGGATGGGCCGCCGAATTTTCATGGGGTGGAAAGCGTTGATGCCAGCGCCGCCGGGGCAAGGCAACCGCGGAATTGACCGGCGGAGATTCCGCCGGCTAACTCTCCTCCCCTATGGCCACGCCCTCCGCCCCCGCGACTCTCATGGACACGCTCGTGTCGCTCTGCAAGCGGCGCGGGTTCATCTTTCCCTCGTCCGATATCTACGGCGGATTGAACGGATTCTTCGACTACGGACCGCTGGGCGTGGAGATGAAGAACAACATCAAGTCCGCCTGGTGGCACGACTTCGTGCAGCGGCGCGACGACATGGTGGGGCTCGATTCCTCGATCATCCACCACCCCACCACCTGGAAGGCTTCCGGCCACGTCGACAACTTCACCGACCCGCTGGTCGACTGCAAAGTCTCCAAGCAGCGCTACCGCGCCGACCAGTTGTTCTGGGCCGCCGT
>JBJKRD010000008.1:0-8305 GCA_046704925.1 Opitutaceae bacterium
TTTTTTAGGCCCACAACCAGGGGGCCCCCCCGGCCCGGCCCGCCGGCCCCGCCGGTTCCGGATCTTGCGTCCGGGGTTCAGGATCCGAACGCCGGCGCGATTCGCCCGGCCCGGCGGGCGTCACTTCACCGTCAGCACACCGTGCATGCCGGCCGCGTAGTGACCGGGAAACGTGCACAGGTAGGTGTAATCGCCCGGCTCGGTCGGGGCCTTGAACGTGATCGTATCGCTCTGCTTGGGCCCCAGCAGCTTGGTGTGGGCGATCACCTCGCTGGCCAGATCCGTGGGGAAGTAGCCGTCCGCCTGGTGGGTCGCCGCCGCCGCGTCGAAGGCCGCCACATCGGTGCCTTTCTTCAGCAGCGTCCAGTTGTGTCCCATCGCCTGGATCGGCAACGTGCCGATGTTGGTCATCGTCAGCTTCACCTCCTCGCCCGGCGAAACCTCCAATTGCGTGAGGTTGTACTTCATGGTGTCATTGCCCGTCAGCTCGAAGGTCTTCGGACCGTTCTGCGGGGCCGGCGCGGCGGCGGCGGTACTCGACTTCTTGGCGCAGCCGGAAAACAGGGCCACGGACAAGGCGAGAAGAACAAGATACGCTTTCTTCATAGATGATCAGCATAATCCCGGCCTCCCCGAACCGCAAAAAAATCCCGCGGTATCTTAAGGCGGGTCTAATCCTGCAAGTTCCCCGGATTAACCGGTGTAATCAAAGGGCCGGTACGCGGCTGCCGGCTGGCAGACAAACCTGACCTCCCGATTTGAAATGCGGAGGAAAACAGCCACGTTCGCCTCTCTTCCTGCTGAACGCCACCGATTTCTCGCTTTGTTCTCCCGCATGTTTCGCCCGCCCGCTCCGTCCCGCTTCGCCCGCCCCCTCCTTGCTTTCCTCGCCGTCGCCGCCCTGCTGCTGCTGAACGGGTGCTGGCTCGATGGACCGCAGTCGACGTTCCACGTCGACGGACCGGTGGCCCGGGACCAACTGCATCTCTTCATGGTGACAGTCTACGTCACCGCGTTCATCTTCCTGGTGGTGGGGTCGGTGCTGGCGTACGCGATCTTCCGGTTCCGGGTGCGCTCGAACGCCGACGAGCACGCCGAGCCGCCACCCCAGAGCCACGGCAACTTTCTCGTGGAGATGGGCCTGGTGAGCGCCTCGGTGCTGTGTCTGGTCATCATCGCGGTGCCGACGCTGCGCGCGATCTGGTTCAGCTACGACGTGCCGGCGGCGGAAAAAGGGGAGACCTTCGACGTCACCGCGACGGCGTCCCAGTGGTGGTTCAAGTTCGAGTATCCGCACGAGCACAACGCCGAGGGTCAGCCCCTCGTGACCGCCTCCGAGCTCGTGATCCCCGCGGGCCGGCCCATCCGCGTCGAGTTGCGGACGCTCGACGTCGTCCACAGTTTCTGGGTGCCCAAGCTCGCGGGCAAGGTGGACATGATTCCCAACCGCGCGAATCACATCTGGTTCGAGGCCGACCAGCCCGGTTATTACTACGGGCAATGCGCGGAGTTTTGCGGCGACTCGCACGCGCTGATGCGCTTCCGCGTCATCGCGCTGCCGTCGGCGCAGTTCGCCGCCTGGCTGGCCAACCAGGAAAAGCCCGGCCGGGCGGTGACCCCGCAAATGGTCGCGGCCGCCCGGGCTCACCCGCAGGCCCAGTTCGCCAGCCTCCGCCTCGGGACCAACGAACCGCCCGGCCCCGCGTTGTCCGGCTCCCCCGCGTTCGATGCCCAGCCGCTGGCTGCCTGGCGGGAGAAACAGATTCCCGACCCCGCGGACGAGAATGCGCAGCTCATCGCCAAGGGGCGCAAGCTCTTCCAGGAGAAGACCTGCATTGCCTGCCACACGGTGCGGGGGCAGGAGGGCGTCGGCATCACCGGCCCCGATCTGACCCACGTCGGGGCCCGCACGACCATCGCCGCCGGCGTCCTCGAGAACACGCCCGCCCACATGCACGACTGGATCAAGCGCCCCAACTTCTACAAACCCGGCAACAAGATGTGGAATGGCGGCTTCGTCGACCCGTCGACCGGCAAGCGGCTGATCAATCTCACCGACAGCGAGATCACGGCCATCGTCGCGTATCTCCAGAGCTTGAAATGACCGCATCGATACGCCGGCATCACCCAGCCTCGCCCGACCACCCCCGCCCACCCCTTCGTCTCCCATGGCAGAAGCACTGGTAAAATCGGATTTCATCAGCCCGAAGGAACGGACCGGCGCCAAGGCGTTGTTCCTGTTTCACCGCCCGACGGCCAAAACCGGCCTGGTCTCGTGGTTGACGACGGTCGATCACAAGCGGATCGGCCTGATGTACGGCATGTTCGCCATCATCTTCTTCATGCTCGGCGGCGTGGAGGCCCTGCTGATCCGCACCCAGTTGATCGTGCCGAACAACCACTTCGTGGCGGCGCATTTCTACAACGAGCTCTTCACGATGCACGGCACGACCATGATCTTCCTCGCGATCATGCCGCTCAACGCCGCGTACTTCAACCTGCTGGTGCCGCTGCAAATCGGCGCGCGGGACGTCGCCTTTCCGCGGCTGAACGCCTTCAGCCTGTGGGTGTTCGTCGCCGGCGCGATCATCCTCAACGTCGGCTGGTTCCTCAAGTCCGGCGCGCCCGCCGCCGGCTGGTTCGGCTACGCGCCGCTGACCTCCAAGCAGTTCACCCCCGACATCTCCGCCGACCTCTGGACCGTCGGCCTGCAGGTGCTGGGCGTGTCCTCCATCGTGGCCTCGCTGAACTTCATCACCACCATCATCAACCTGCGCGCCCCGGGGCTGACGATGATGCGGCTGCCGGTGTTCACGTGGATGACGCTGATCACGAGCTTCCTGCTCGTCCTCGCCATGCCGTCGATCGCGATCGCGCTGGCGGAGGTGATCTTCGACCGGCATTTCGGCACCAATTTCTTCGAGGTTTCCAACGGCGGGCAGCCGGTGCTCTGGATGCACCTCTTCTGGATCTTCGGGCATCCCGAGGTGTACATCCTGATCCTGCCGGCGATGGGCTACGTCTCGGAGATCCTGCCCACCTTCGCGCGCAAGCCCCTGTTCGGCTACCCGGTGGTGGTGTTTTCGGGGGCGATGATCGGCTTCATCGGGTTCGGGGTGTGGAGCCACCACATGTTCACCACCGGCATGGGCACGGTCGCCACCGCCGCGTTCGCCATCGCCACCATGGCCATCGCCGTGCCAACCGGGGTGAAGATCTTCAACTGGATCGGCACGATCTGGGGCGGCCACCTGCGGATGCGCTCGCCGATGCTGTTCGCGCTCGGTTTCATCTGGATGTTCATGATCGGCGGCTTCTCCGGCATCATGCACGCGGCGGCGCCGGCCGACTACCAACAGCACAACAGCTATTTCGTCGTGGCGCATTTCCACTACGTGCTGATCGGCGGTTCCCTGTTCGGCCTGCTGGCGGCAATGCTCTACTGGTTCCCCAAGTTCTCCGGCCGCCTGGTCAACGAGCGCTGGGCCAAGGTCGCCTTCTGGACCGTCTTCGTCGGCTTCAACACCACGTTCTTCCCCATGCATTTCCTCGGGCTCGACGGCATGCCGCGACGGACCTGGACCTACGACGCCAACATGGGTTGGACCGCCGGCAACCAGATCGCGACCATCGGCGCCTACCTGCTCGGCCTCGGCCTGTTGGTCTATTTTTCCACCCTGCTCTGGAGCTACTTCCGCGGCGAACGCGCCGGGGCCGATCCGTGGGACGCGCGCACCCTCGAATGGAGCATTCCCTCGCCCCCGCCGGAGTACAATTTTGCCGTCATTCCGACGGTGCATGCCCGCGATGCCTGGTGGTATGAGAAGCGGCACCAGGAGGAGGTCGTCCGCGAGAAGACGGCGCATGCCCGCGAAGAGACCGCGCACGGCGGCATCCACATGCCCAGCCTGTCCTGGTATCCGATCCTGGCTGGCGCCTCCATCCTCATCGCGGGCCTCAGTTTCGCCAATTACAGCCTGACCGGATCCGTCACCGGCGCGGGCCTCCTCATCACCTGCGTCTACCTGTGGTCGCTGGAGGGCCCGGGCGGCTACCATGTGGAGCCGGAAGCCTCCGCCCCCGGGAACGCCCCGGCCGGCCATTGAACGCCGCCCAATCCGCGCCACCGACCTGATCTTCCGCCTATTCGAAAATGAGCAGCGACGCCGCCAGCGCCACCCTCGTCCACCCGCACGACGCCCCGACCACCACGGGGATCCCCAACAAGAAGATCCTCCTGTGGGCGTTCCTCGCTTCGGACTGCATGTTTTTCGGGACGCTGATCTCGACCCACCTGGTCTACCGCCTGCATCCGCCGCCGGGCACGCCGCTGCCGACCCATGTCTTCGACATCGAGCTCACCTCGTTCTCGACGTTCATCCTGCTGATGTCGTCGCTGATGATGGCCCTGGCGGTCAACGCGATCCAGCGGGGCCGGGTCAAGGTCATGCGCTCGTCGCTGCTGACCACGATCTTCTTCGGCTGCATCTTTCTCGGCGGCCAGGTCTTCGAGTTCACGAACTTCGTCGACGTGAAGCACGTGACGATCACCAACAGCATCTTCGGCTCGACGTTCTTCACGCTCACCGGCACCCACGGCACGCACGTGGCGATCGGCGTGCTCTGGCTCGGCTTGATGTACATCCGGTCCTTCAAGCCGGTCGGCGAGATCACCGCCGGCCGGATGCTGCGCAACGTCTTCCACGTGCTGGTCTTCGCCGCCGCCGCCGGCCTGATGTTCGTCTTCATCGTGCCCGGCGTCCTTCATCTGGTCGTGGACGGCGACCGCCTCGGCTACTTTTTCGGCCAGTACGGCCTCCCGCTGGCGGGCGAGGCGGTGGCCATCGGCATCCTCGCGTGGCTGGCCCGGCCGGCTGGCGAGGTCGACTTCTCGGCGGCCAACGCCACCGACGTGGAATCGATGGGCCTGTACTGGCACTTCGTCGACATCGTCTGGATCGTGATCTTCACCGCGGTCTACCTGCTGGAATATGTCTTTGCCGCCGCCCCGCATTAAACCGCCGCGCCTGCGCCCTATTTCGCCATGGATCTAGCCGCTCCCTCTGATTCTCCCGATCTGGCCCACGCCCACGGCCGGTTTCACATTTATGTCCAGGTGGCGATGGTTCTGGCCGTCATCACCGGGCTGGAGATTCTCTTCATCTTCCTGCCGTTCCCGAAGCCGCTGCTGGTAAGCGCCCTCGTGACGAGTTCGGCGATCAAATTCCTGTTCGTGATCTTCATCTTCATGCACCTGCGCTGGGACAAGCGGCTGTGCACGGCCCTGTTCTTCATCGGCCTGGTGATCGCGGGCGGCATCATGTGGGCGGTGATCAACCTGTTCTCGATCACGGACAGCATCCCGCTGACCTTCCATTCCTGAGGCGACCGGGAGACCCGGTCCGCGCGCACGCCGGATGGCCGGCCGGGCGGCAAAGGCAAGGGCGGACCGCAGTCCGCCCCGGAAAAGAGACCGGCGGGTCGCGCCGCCGCCCTACTTCGCGATCAGGTCGTCGATCGAGTCGCTCTCGGTGTTGACGTCGGCAAACAACCAGGTGGACAGGTAGCGCTCGCTGCTCGACGGGACGACGGCGACCACCACCTTGCCCTTGTTTTCGGGCCGCTTGGCGACCTCCAGCGCGGCCCACACGGCGGCGCCCGAGGAGATCCCGATCGGGATGCCGTCCTGCTGATTGACCTGCTTGGAGACCGGTCCGGAGTCGGCCTCCTTCACCCGGATCACCTCGTCATAGATCTTGGTGTTGAGCACCTGGGGAATGAAGCCGGCGCCGATGCCCTGCAGCTTGTGCGGCCCCGGTTGACCGCCGGAAAGCACCGGCGACGAGTCCGGTTCGACCGCCACCACTTTCAGGCCCGGTTTGCGGGGCTTGAGCACCTCGCCCACGCCGGTGATCGTACCGCCGGTGCCGATGCCCGACACGATGACGTCGACCTTGCCGTCGGTGTCGCGCCAGATTTCCTCCGCCGTGGTCCGGCGATGGATCTCGGGATTGGAGGGGTTGGCGAATTGCTGCAGGATGACGCTGTTCGGAATCTGTTTGTTGATCTCCTCCGCCTTGGCGATGGCGCCCTTCATGCCCTTGGGCCCCTCGGTGAGGACCAGGCGGGCTCCCAGGATCTTGAGCAGCTTGCGGCGTTCGAGACTCATGGTCTCCGGCATCGTCAGGATGAGCTTCAGCCCCCGGGCGGCGGCGACGAAGGCCAGCGCTATTCCGGTGTTGCCGCTGGTCGGCTCGATGAGGACGGTCTGCGCATTGATCCGGCCGGATTTCAGCGCGTCGTCAATCATGGCGGCACCGATGCGGTCCTTGACGCTGCTCAGCGGGTTGAAGAACTCCAGCTTCAGCAGCACGTCGGCAACGGCACCGTGAGCCTTTGCCGTGCGGTTGAGCCGGACCAGCGGCGTGTTGCCGATGGTTTCGGTGATGTCGTTGTAGATCTTGGCCATGAAACGATTGGGTTTTGAGATGATTAAGTTAACTTAAATACCCATCTTATCAACCAACAACCCCAGATGGCGCCCCGGGGGGAGCGTCCGGTTCAACCGGCGGTCCCCGTGCCCCACCGGCGGTGCAGGAAGCGCTCCCACGGGGAAAACAGCACCTTGTCGGCCAGCAACCCGATGCCGACGATCACCAGCATGATGCCGATCACCTGGTCCATGGCGTTGAGCTCGCGCCCGTAATGCAGCAGGTTGCCCAGGCCGAAGCCGGTAAGGATCGTGACGAAGATCTCAGCCGCCATCAGGGAGCGCCAGGCAAAGGCCCAGCCCTGTTTCATGCCGCTGACGATGAAGGGCAGGGACGCGGGGAGAACCACTTTCAGCCAGACATGGAGCCACCTCGATCCCATGGTCCGCGCGGCCCGGACGAAGATGGGATTGACGTTCCGCACGCCGGCCTCGGTCGCCAGCACGACGGACCACACCGAACCCATGACCACGACAAAGAGCATCGCTCCCTCCGTCTGGCCGTACCACAGCAGGGCCAACGGCACCCAGCACACGCTGGGCAGGCCCTGCAGTCCCAGGGCCAGCACCCCCAACGTGTCGTGCAGGGTGCGAAAACGCGCGGTGAACAGGCCCAGCGGCAGGCCGAGGCCCAGCCCGATCGCGTAGCCGATGATGAGGCGCTTCAGGGTGATGCCGGTGGCGACGAACAGCTGCCAGCGATCCGCGTTCGGCGCCGCCGCCGTGCCCGGCTGGAAGGTGTTTTTCCACAGGTAGGCGCCCACGGCTTCGGGCGCCGGCACCAGGACCGGCGACCAGATCTTCCGCTGGTACACGACCTGCCAGGCCGTCACCAACACGGCGAAAAACACGAGCGCGGTCAGGAATCGTTTCATGACGTCTCCTCCTGCGCGCGCAGGTGCCCCTTGAGCGCGCGCATGATCTCGGTGGCATGTTCCGCCAGGTCGACTCTGTTGATGTCCCGCGGTCGGACCAGCGAGATCTTGAATTCCTCCCGGATCCGCCCGGGATGGGGCGAGAAAAGGACCACACGGTCGCCGAGGCAGGCCGCCTCCCGCACGTTGTGGGTGACGAAGATGATCGTCTTGCGCCGCTCCTGCCAGATGCGCTGCAGGTCGCCGTAGAGTTGTTCGCGCGTCAACGCATCCAGCGCGGCAAACGGCTCGTCCATGAGCAGCACCCGGGGATTCGGCGCCAGCGCGCGGGCGAGCGCGACCCGCTGCTTCATGCCGCCGGACAGCTCGTGGATGTTGGCGTGCTGGAATTTCTCCAGCCCGACCAGGCGCAGATAGTACCGGGCCACCTCCGCCCGCTCGGCGCCGGAAAGGCCGGACTTGAGGCGCAAGCCGAACATCACGTTGCCAAAGACGTCGAGCCACGGGAAGAGGGCCGACTCCTGGAACATCACCATGCGGTCGCGCCCGGGACCGCGGATGGGTTCCCCATCGGTCAACACCCGGCCCGTGTCCGGCGTCTCCAAGCCCGCCACCACATTGAGCAGCGTGGATTTGCCGCAGCCGCTGGGGCCGACCAGACAGACGAATTCCCCCTCGCCGACCGTGAGCGACACCCGGTCCAGGGCATGGACGCTGCCGCGGTTGGTGCGGAAGGTCTTGGAAACATTCTCGACCGCCAGCTTGGCGCTCGGGATGACGGCAAGTTCCTGTTGCAGGGTCATGGTTTGCCGGAAAAGAGCCGGTCCAGGGAAATGACGTCGGGCAGGAAACCGAGCTCCCGCGCGTCGGCCACCAGCGCGGCAAATTGCGCCTGGGAAACCCGGTCGGTGAATTGCAGCCGCCGCCAGGCGCCGGCCAC
>JBJKRD010000009.1:0-3886 GCA_046704925.1 Opitutaceae bacterium
CATGGCGATCGACTTCGGCGGCTTCGGCAAGGAATACGCCGTCGATTTCGTCGCGCGCATCGCGCTCGACCACGGCGTGTCCGATGTCCTGGTGGACTTCGGCCACGACCTCCGGGTGCTGGGCGCCCCGCCGGGCCGGCCCGCCTGGCACGTCGGCCTCGAGGACCCTCACCGGCCGGGAAACTCGTGGGCCAGCGTCGCGCTCGCCGGCAGCCGGGGCATCGCCTCGTCCGGCGACTACGTCCGTTGCTTCCGGATAGCGGGGCGCCGCTTCGGGCACATCATCGACCCCCGGACCGGCTGGCCGGTGGCCAACGGATGCAGCCAGGCCACGGTCATCGCCAACACCTGCCTGCAGGCCGGAGTCCTCTCGACCACCGCCTTTGTGCTCGGCGTCCCCGCCGGCGTCGATTTCGTCCAATCGTTTCCCGGCGCCGACGCCATCCTCCTCACCGACACCGCCCGCGCGCAAACCCGCGGCTTTTTCCGTTATGTCGCCGCCCACTAGACTCTTCCTCGCGCTGCTGTTCGGGGTGAACGCCACTGCCGGCCGGGCCGCCCTGGCGCCGGGCGACCGGTTCCCGACCCTGTCGGCCCGCGACCTCACCGGCGCCTCCCTCCCGGCCACCCGGGATCGGGTCGTGCTCATTGATTTCTGGGCGTCATGGTGCGCCCCGTGCCGGGAATCGTTCCCCGCCTATGCAAAACTGCAGGCCGAGTATGCGGCCCGCGGGCTGTTGATCGTGGCGATCAGCGTGGACCGCGACCCGGCCGCCTTTGCCGCGTTCCGTCGGCGCTTCCAGCCGCCCTTCGTCACCGTGCGCGATCGCGCCAGGCATTTGGTGAGCGAAGTGGACGTGCCGGCGATGCCCACCTGCTACCTGCTCGACCGCCGCCACCGCGTCCGGTTCGTGCATCGCGGCTTTCACGGCCGCGAGACCGAACATGAACTGCGCCAGGAGATCGACCTCCTGCTCGCCGAACCGCCGCCCCCCTCATGAAAGCCCGCCTCCTCATCGCGCTCCTGCTGGCCGCCGGCAGCCTGGCTGCGTTCGGCGGGTGCGCCAGCACCAGCTGGGTGCGCGTGCACCCCTGGGACCGCGGCACCCTGGCCGATTACACCATGCGCCCCGATCGCGACCCCGTCGCCACCGCCCTGAGCGAACATATCTACACTTCGCGTGAAACCGCCACCGGAGGGCGCGCGGTCGGCGGCAGCGGCTGCGGCTGCAATTGACGGCGTCCCGCCTGGGAGGCTGGCGCCGGCAGAACTCCCGCCGCGGCCAGTGGACGCGGAACCCAGTCCACGCTAGATTAGCCCCACCCCCGCCGCCATGCGCATCCTGGTGATTGAAGACGAGGTCCAGCTCGCCCGGCACATCAGCCGGGCGCTGGCGCGCAACGGCCACATCGCCAGCGCCCGCTACGATGGAACCGACGGCCTGCAGACGGCGCTCACCGATACTCCCGACCTTGTCGTCCTCGATTTGAGCCTGCCCGGCCTCGATGGGCTGTCCCTGCTGGCGGGTCTCCGGGCGGCCGGCAGTCCCGCGCGGGTGCTCATTCTCACCGCCCGCGGCGAGGTCGAAGACCGCGTGCGGGGGCTCAAGGCCGGGGCGGACGACTACCTCGCCAAGCCATTTTCCCTGGATGAACTGGTTGCGCGAGTCGAAGCGCTGGGGCGCCGTGGTTCGACGCCGTCGGCCGCCGACCTGCTCAAGGTTGCGGATCTGCACATGGACGTGCAGCACCGTCGGGTCATGCGCGCCGGCAAGGCGATCTCCCTTTCGCCCCGCGAGTTCGATGTCCTGCAGGTGCTGATGCAGGAACCGGGGCGCGTGTTTTCCCGCACCGAGCTCTGCGAACGCATCTGGCAGCGCGACCACGAGTACGACACCCGCACGGTGGAAATCTTCATTGCCCGCCTCCGCAAAAAGGTGGACAGCCAGTTCGGGGCGCCACTGATCCACACTTTGCGCTTTGTCGGCTACACGATCCGCGCCCCGGCGTGACCCCCATCCCCGCCATGAAAAGCCGCTTCTTCCAGCTCCTGCTTTGCGCCGTGTCGGCCATCGCCCCGGCGCTCGCCGCCGCCCAGGCGGCGGTGGAGGGCGTCGTAACCCTGCCCAAACCCCGGGCCGCGCCGGTGATGAACCAGCGCTATGAGATCATCACCGAAGGCGGCACCCTGTCCACCAACCCGCCTCTGGCGGTGGTCTATCTGGAGGGCTCGTTTCCGCGGCCGACGTCGCCGCCCACCCGCCAGGTGGCGCAAAAGGACTTCGCGTTCGTGCCGGCCCTGCTGCCGGTGCAGGCCGGCACCCGGGTCGAATTCCCGAACCTCGACAACACCTATCACAACATCTTCTCCTTCTCGCCGGCCAAGCGGTTCGACCTCGGGCGGTACCGCTCCGATGAACGGCCGGTTCCGGTCGAGGAATTCGACGTGCCGGGGTTGGTGGTGCTGCGCTGCGACATTCACGAACACATGCGCGGGCTCATCCTCGTGCTCGACACCCCGCATTTCGTCATCACCGACACGACCGGCCGGTACCGGCTGGGCGGCCTGCCGGCCGGACATTACACGCTCAAGGTCTGGCTCACGAGCCGGAAGACGCTGACGCGTCCGGTCGACTTGAAGGACGGCACGACCCTGCATGCCGACTTCCCGTGACCCCGCCGCCCGAGTCGCCGTCATCCGGCTTCGCGCGCTTCCGCGTCAAGCTGCTCATCGCGATGATGCTGGTGGTCTCGCTGGTGACGGCGTTGCTGATCTTCTACGCCCAGCGCAACGTCGCGGCCAACGCGCAACGCGATCTGGAGCGCCAGTTTCAGGCGGAACTGGCGTCGCTGCACGCCGCCGAAGAGGTCCGCTACGCCATGCTGGCGGAACGCTGTCGCGCCCTGGCCCGTCGGCCGCGCATCCACGCCGCGCTGGAGGACGATGCGCTCGACCTGCTCTACCCCAGCGCCCGCGACGAACTGGCCGACGTCATGGACCAGGGCGAACTCCGGGGCGAGGAGGCGGCCTATGCGTTTCATGCCCGCTTCTATCGCTTCCTTGACGTCGCCGGCAAGGTGCTGACGCCGCCCGGCACGCAGGGGGCCGGCCGGCTGACGGTGGCGGAGGAGTCCGCCCTCAGCCTGCCCGCCGTGCCCGACCGGCTGCAAACGGGTTACCTGGTGCGCGAGTCGCCGGCCACCGTCGAGACGGTCGACGAGGTCATCGCCATGCCGATCATCTCCACTGAGACCGGCGGCGTCATCGCCGCGCTGGTGCTCGGATTCAAGCCGTTCGAGCTGGGCGGCCGGCAATCCCCGGCGGGGCTCAAAAGCGGCCTGTGGCTCGGCGGCCACCTCTGGCTCCCGGCCATGTCCGGCTCGACCCGGGCCGCCCTCGGCGGCCAACTGCGCCGGGCGACGGCCGGGGCGGACCGCCTGGAGGCCAGCTTCACCGTCCAAGTCGACGGGGAGCCCTCGCTGCTGTTCTGGCGGCGGCTCAACCCGGCATCGCTGTTCCCGCCGGCCTACGAGATCTGCATCTATCCGCTCGCCGACTCCGTGATCCGCCAGCGACGGCTGTTCTGGCGGTTCATCGGCGCCGGCGCGCTGGTGCTGCTCGGCGCCTTTGCCGCCAGTCACGTTTTTTCCCAGCGCTTGTCCCGTCCGGTGGAAAAGCTCGCCGTGGACTCCGAGGAGAACCGCACCCAACGGCGGCGGGTCGAGGCCGCCCTCGAGGTGACCAGCCGCGAATTGCAGCGCTCCGCCCGGTTCTCCGCCGACGCCTCCCACCAGCTCAAGACCCCGGTGACGGTGTTGCGCGCCGGGCTTGAGGATTTGCTCGCCGCGGAAAAGCTCGCGCCCGACACCCGCGAAGAATTCGCGG
>JBJKRD010000010.1:0-3376 GCA_046704925.1 Opitutaceae bacterium
GATCAAGCGCGCTCTTGCTGGCGTAGCTGAGCAGCGCCACCCGCGGGAGCTCGTTGGTCAGGTGCCGGGCGATCATGGCGGTGGCGATGGCGATGTCGGCCAGTTGCTCCGGCGTCGGCTCGGGCACGACGCTGCAATCGGCCAGGAACAGCGAACCGTCCATGCCCACCTTCAGCTCGTCCCAGTCGAGGATCATCAGCGAGGAGGCGGTGGTGACGTGCTCGAGGCGGGGAATGATCTGGAAAAGCGGCCGCAGGGCGCTCGAGGCGGAGACGGTGGCCCCGCCGACGAGCGCATCGACCTGCCCGGCGGCCAGCATCATGGTGGCGAAGTAATTGTTGTCGCGCATGAGCTCGCGGGCTTCCCCGGGCTTCAGCCCTCTGTCGCGCCGGCGCTCCGCCAGCTGGTTGGCGAACCCGTCGAGGTCCTCGTGCCGTTGCGGATCGATCAGCCGCATGCCCTCGAGGTTCACGTCCAGGCGGGCCGCCGCATCCTTGATGCGCGTCCGTTCGCCGAGCAGAATGGGCGCCCCCATGCGCCGGGTCACCCACTGGCGGGCAGCTTGGAGGATGCGGGGGTCGGCGCCCTCGGGGAAAACGATGCGCTTGGGGTGCCGCTGCAGCCGCCCAACGAGTTTTGGCAGCAAGGACATGTGCGCGGCGAACATGCCGTCCGCCGCAGGCAGCGTCAATGCCGGTTCGCGGGTCCGTCACCGCACGTCGGCTGCGCACGTTAAGGTCTTGCTAACCCATCGGCGCACGCAGAGAAACACCGCGCGTGTCGAAGAACCTCAAAGACATCGGCGTGGTTTCCTCGCTCACGGTGGTTTCGCGTCTGCTCGGCCTGATGCGCGATCAACTCCAGGCCGCCATTTTCGGCGCAAGCCTGTTGAACTCGGCCTTCCTGACGGCCTTCCGGCTGCCGAACCTGTTCCGCCGGCTCCTGGGCGAAGGCTCGCTCACGGCGGCCTTCCTGCCGACGCTGCAGGAGGAACTGCACCGCAACGACCGCGCGGGCGCGTATGTCCTGCTCAACCAGGTGACGAGCTGGCTGCTGCTTGCCACGGGCGGGATCGTGGTGCTGGTGATGCTCTTCGCGAACCGCATCGTCGCCCTTGCGCTCGTGTCGGCCGGGCGTTTCGGCTGGCTGGTCCATGAGGCGGACAAGTGGCACCTCGTGGCCGCGCTGACCGTCATCCTGTTCCCCTACCTCGCCTGCATCTGCCTGGCCGCGGCCTTCAACGCCACGCTGAACGTTCTGGACCGTTTCACCGAGCCGGCCCTGTCGCCCATCTGGCTGAACCTGTCGATGATCATCGCGCTGGGCGGTGCGGGCCTGCACTGGGCCCGCACGCCGATGGGCGAGATCCACTGGCTGTGCGCCGGCGTGCTGACCGGCGGATTCCTGCAGATGGCGGTGCCCGCCGGGGTGCTGATGCGCGGCGGCTGGCGCCCGCGCTTCGACTTCGCCGTCTCGCCGCGCGTGCGCGAGATCGCGCTCCTCATGACGCCGGGGTTCTTCGGCGCGGCCATCTACCAGGTCAACATCTACGTCTCCAATCTGCTCGCCTACCAGATCAATGACTCCGCCGCGACGCTGCTCTTCTACGCCAACCGGCTGATGGAGCTGCCGATCGGCGTGTTCACGATCGCCATCTCGACGGTGGTTTATCCGCTGCTGGCGCGGCATGCCGTCGAGGGGCGGGTGGACCAGATGGCGCAGGACTACCGCAAGGGCGTGCGGTTGATCCTGTTGGTCAACCTGCCGGCGGCGGCCGGGCTCGCGCTCCTCAGCCATCCGATCGTCCGGCTGCTCTTCCGTCACGGTCACTTCACGGGTGCCGATGCCCACGTGATGGCGATCCTGCTCGCGCTGTTCGTGATCGGCATGCCGTTCTTCTCCGTCAACAACCTGACGATTCGCGCCTTCTACTCGGTGAAAAACACGTCGACACCCGTGAAGGTGGCCGCGATCGATTTTTGCGTGAACCTCACGCTCAGCCTGATCCTGATGCACTGGCTGGGGGCGGCTGGCCTGGTGATCGCGAGCACGACCGCCATCATTGTGCAGACTGTATTGCTGAAGCGGGCGCTGACGCGGCGGATGCCCGAAATGGCCTTCGCGCCGCTCTGGCCGAGCGTGGGCAAGATTCTCCTGGCCACGGCCGGCATGAGCGGGGTGGTGGCGGCGGGCTGGTGGGCGGTGCAGCACGTGGCGACCGGCCGCCTGGCGGACCTGCTGGCCGTGGTCGGACTCATTCCCCTGGCCGGCGGGATTTACGCGGGGCTGATCTGGGCGTTGCGAATCGAGGGCCGGGAGGAGATCGAAAACATGTTGGTCACCGGCTGGGCGCGGCTCACCGGCAGGGGCCGCGCCGCGTCCTGAGCGAACGCCGGGCTGAGGGCGGGATTGCGCCGGAGGCCGGTGGTATTAGGTTGACCGGCAAGGGCGTGCCGGCCGGACGATGTTCGCCCCTGGCCGCGGCACGTCCGCACCGATGAAGGCTGGCATTATCGTACGTCACAATTCCGAGGCCCACCGCTACGAAGCGGAGGTGGAGGGCAAGCTGGCGGTGGCCGACTATGAGCTCGAGGGAGAGCGCATGGTCTTCACGCACACCTTCGTGCCGCCGGAGCTGCGCGGCCGCGGCGTGGCCGAGCAGCTGGTGCGCACGGCGCTCGAGGAGGCGCGCCGGGCGGGCCGGCGGGTGGTGCCGCAATGCTCCTACGTGGCCGTGTTCGTCCGGCGCAACCCGGAGTTCCACGGGCTGGTGGACGAAAGACCGGCGGCGCCGCCGGCCTGACCATCGCGACGCGGCGGACGGGTCAATCCGCCTGGTCGAGCGCGATGTCCGCCCGCGCCAGCACACGGTTGCCCTGGCCGCTCATGTAACGGACTTCGGCGGCACCGGGTTCGGGCGGTGCCTCCACCAGGAGGGGAGATCCTTGGGAGGCCGGCGCGCGGCGGTGATACCGCCCGTCGGGCACGGACTTGGCCACGATCGTGAGGTAGTCGTTCGCATTGTTCGGACCCGTCCAGGCAACGCTCACCCTGCTCCCGGCTTTGGCGCGGCGGGGCGGTGTCAGCGTGACCTTGGCGGCTACGATCAGGAGGTCGCGCCGCGCCAGCACTCTTGCCCCCTGTCCGGACATGTAGCGGACCTGGGCGGGACCCGGATCGATGAGCGCGGCGAGCTGGAGCGGCGATCCCCGGGCGGTGGGCACGTAGTTGCGGTACTGACCGTCGGGGAGGTCCTTCGGCACGATCGTGATGTAATCCCCCGCGTTGTTGGGTCCGCTCCAGGTTACCGAAAGCGGCGCCCCGGCGGTGACCTCCGCAGGCGCTTCGAGCGCAACCGCGGCGGCCACGATCAGAA
>JBJKRD010000011.1:0-9191 GCA_046704925.1 Opitutaceae bacterium
CGTCGAGTTCCTGCGAGAATTGAAGCGCCACTTTG
Source organism: Opitutaceae bacterium (assembly GCA_046704925.1). GTDB lineage: Bacteria > Verrucomicrobiota > Verrucomicrobiia > Opitutales > Opitutaceae > Fen-1467. Next base: position 36 of record JBJKRD010000011.1, read on the forward strand.
ACTGAAAAATCGTCGGCGTTTTCGTAACGCCGCTCCAGAATGAAGACGAAGTCCGGCTCTTCACCCTTTCCCCAAGGGGCCACCCAATCGCCCTTCTGCAAATCGTAGCCGCACGGTAAGCCTGCCGAGGGGATTTCAAGCCAACAGGACTTGGCAACCAACGCGACTGGATTCCCAATTCGGCGCAAAATCGACGTCCCTCGGACTTCCTGAGATTTCCCGTTTACGACGTCGCTTAGGGGAGGGATCGTGATGCCGCTTCGGTAATATCCTGCTTTAGTTACACTAGCTCCGAACGTTCCGCTGCTATATCCTTCGCCGGAATATGTACCATCTTCCTGGGTGCTTCCGACGACTCGCACGATAGCATTGGCATCTTGCGCTTCCCCAAATACCAGACTCACGACAGCGTCTGGCAACGGATCTCCTTTTTCGTCCAAGACCTGTAACAACAATCTCACCTTCGGGAGGTCGTATTGACCTTTTCCCATGGTCGCACCGAGACCTAGCAATATCCCCGCGCAGACAAAGATCTGGGCTTTCATAATCATAATGCGGAGTGGGTAACTATTTCATCAAATAGACCATATAGGAACGGGTATGCCACCTCACGCACATCGCTGTGCCTCCAATCTGGAGTTGTCGTGTTTTCCTTTAGTCCTCGTGGCCAAGATATTCGATCTGCAAATTCTATTGCAGAGTCGTGATTTCTTGCCTCGAAAGCGTCGACTGCGTGCGATCCTGCCGGCCAGCTCAGCGCAGGAATGGCTTCGGCCAGCAACTGACCGCGGTTGAGGGGAGCGGCCGCAAGGGAACTCGCGGAAGAGGCTCCATAAAGGTCGAAGATCCATGCCGGTGCACCTGGCACCGGCGAGACATTGGAAATCGGGTTCTCCTGGGTCGATCCGCCGATCTCGCCCCACCCCGGTTCGAAGACAGGATGACGGCGCAAGATGGCCTCGCTTACGGGGCCGATCTCATCCGTCGTTTTGACTCGGCGACCGATATAACCAGCCGACTCAACCCACTTCCAGTAGACCGGGTCCCCGCTCAAGAGTGGATCCTTTATATTCATGCCCCAGCCCATGTACGTACTGCCCGCCGCGATCAGACCGAATAGATAATCCTTCCGAAAACCCTTTGCCTTCTCCTGAAACACCCAGGTAAATGCACCGGCTGCTCCCGACGTCCAAGCCGCTTCGAATAGCGTTTCGGGCACTTCTCCGGTGTATTCCGCCAAGACGTCCTCTGTACTCGAGTAGAAGTTGTAGGTCGCGCCAGCGGCTTCACGGAACCGGCTCCGCCAGGTCAGACCCGACCGCCCATCAGTGGAGGGAAAGAGTCGACTCCAATTGGCCGCATAAAGCCTCGCATCGTAGGCCCGCCAAGCATCTGGGGTCATCCCACTAGCGTCAGCCACTATCTCGCCGTCAAAACATTCGCGCGCAAGCGCTGCATTTACGAAGCAAGTCGTAGTCGCGTTCAGGCCATGCTCGGCCATGGCACTCGCAACCAGGCAACAACCAAGGCTGTGCGCCAACACAGATTTATCGCCGGACAGAGCATTGATCGCCTGTGCAAATGCCGGCGCTGTCGCTAACGCGTTGCGCACCGCCAGATGATAGTCGGCTGGAAGCGGACCGAACCCGTCATCCGGATCGCCAAACCACGAAACGCCGACAAATCGTGCCCGACTGCCGCTCCAATAGAGCCGCTTGAACATTTCTGACTGCCATCCCCGCGCCTTATTGCCGCTAACGTTATAGCCATGGAGGAAGATCAGCCATCGGCCATCGCTGTTGTGAGCATCCGGGAATTCCACAGGATCGTCCAGGGTCGTCGGCCGCGCCGAATCGACCTTGGAACCAACCAATCCGATGATGCCAAGATCGCGCAGGTTCAGGTGCCGGAACATCGCCTCCACCGGGCTGATCCGGAGATCCAGCTTCAGCTCGGCGACGACGCTGCCATTTTTCTCAGCGGTCAGAATCAACGGGTTGGTCGTCGCCGCGCGGCCATCGACCAGGATCACACCGCCGTCATTAAGTCGGATGCAGTCCAGAAACGCCTCGGGCAACGCCGTGCCACTGGCCGTGACCTTGAGTTTGATCGCCGCACCGGGTGCCGCCGTCAAAGCCGGCCCAAATCCGCCTGTGACGGGTGGAGAATCCGCCGGTGGCCGCAGGCAGTCGAAGGCATGCGTCCTCGTCAGATTGGTGAAGACGACATTCACCGCTCCATCGCTTTGCCTGAGGCTGTACTTTGTCGAATCGCTCGGCGGAAGTTCGGTCAGCAGATCCTTGATGTCGAGGTAGACCGGGAAATAGTCGACCAGATCGCGGGCGCCGTGGACGAAACCAGATGGGACCAGCCCATCGCGGTTGTAATAGGTGGCGGGTGTGTCCCAATCAGGATCAAGGGTCTGCCCCGGAATGCTGTCGCCGCCGGTGTCGCCGGAACTCTTGTCATCATTAATCCAGAGACGGTATGGGCGCTCGGCGGAAGTGGCGTCGGAGGCATCTTCGGGCAAAAGCATTATCCGACCGTCGCGGTTCGCATCGACGGCCAACTCGCCAGTCAACAGCATGACCTTGAAGCTTCCGTCGCGGGTTGGCTTCAACGGGTAGACCGGGCTCTCGCGACCATCGACGGTCCAAGAGCGAGGCGTGTATTCGGCGCCGGCCGGCAGACCGTGAGGAGTGAAGATCTCCAACCACCGGACGGTCTTCCCGCGCAGCGCCTCAGAGGCAACCAGCCGATATTCCGCATCCTGCCGGCTGTTCGTTGAGGACCCCGAACTCTGCCAGGCAACCGGTGCCTCATCACTCCATTCGCTCCACGGCGACGAATCGCCGGTCGCGACCGCGAGCGGCGGCACCGGATCACTCAGCGTCCACGTTTCGGTCGCCCAGGTCGGCGGATCCACATGCCACTCGATATAGGGCACCGTGGCAGAGGTCGGACTCAGGCTCGTCGCATTGGTGTAAAGGCCAGGATTGTAATAGGGATCCACCGTCAACGACCAGGCGACCGCCCGTCCCTTGATTTCCGATTCGGTGTGTGCCCCGGAAACGGTCGCTCGCCAACCGTTCCAGAACGTCGGCCAATCATAGTTGCCAAAGGGATCCAACGTAAAGGTGACCATCGAAGACCCCGTTGCATTCGCGTAGGTCAGGGTTTTGTAGCGAATGAAGTTGTCATACGGTGGGACCAAGAACGGCGTTAGGAGGTTGAGCGCCGGAACCTGCTTGACCGCGGACCACCCCTCAGAGATCCGCGCCTGGAGCCTCACGGTCGGCGGGGGGAGTTGATGGGCAACGTTAACGTGGACGATTCCGGCTTCGATTTCAGATACAGCTTCGGTCGCCCCGGCCTGTCCGATGCAGGCCGATACCGCGAGAGTGAGGCCGATCGCTAGGGTGGCGTTCATGGCAGGGGGTCAATCAACTCATCGGCTCTCACGACGTAGACCCGGGCGACCCCATCTCCATCGGTGCGCACCTGCAGCGAGCGGCGGGCACTGATCCATCGATACTCCAAGGTCGGCGAGAATCCATGCCGACCGCCTTGCGCAGCAAATGTCACTGGCGCATTCTCCAACGCCTCGCCTGCCTGGTTCGTCACCCGGACCGCCAGCAGATTCCCGTCGATGAGCGAACCATCTTCCGGCACCGACGAAGTCACGTTTGGCGTCTGTCCGTTGTAGTAGTCGCGCGGATCGGTGTGATTCAGAATCTCGTCACGATTTGAGATCCCATCGCCGTCCGTGTCGCTGTCCGCGTCATACGTCAATGGATCCAATCCCGCGGCGAGCTCCGTGGAATCGTCGAGGCCGTCGCCATCGGTATCCGGATTGCATGGATCCGTCCCCGCCCGGGCCTCCTGAACCAGGTTCAACCCGTCGTGGTCCTCGTCGGCTTCAAGCACGGCGTCCATTTCGCGCACCAGCGGGTTGTAGCCATGATCGACTTCCCAACCATCAAGCAGGCCGTCGCCGTCTGTATCCGCAACCTCCGGATCCGTGCCCCACAGATATTCGCGGAGGTTGGTGAGCCCGTCGTTGTCGAGATCGCCATCGCGATCGGCGACATTCGGATCCAGCCCGTGGTCAACCTCCCAGGCGTCATCCAGGCCATCTCCGTCCCCGTCCGCAAACAAGGGGTTGGTCGCCCCAACCGACACTTGGTCAAAACGCACCGGGGTGCCGGTGTGACCGACCGCCTCCACCCAAAGGTCGGTTGACGGCGAGAAGGTCAGATCGGCGGCCACCATCCGGCCATCGACATACAGATCCCAACGCCGCCCGTCGTGATCCTGGCGCACCGTGAATCGGTGCCACGCTGCGGCGCCTCCGTCGGCATTCACTGCAACGAACGCGCCGGTAAAGACAAACGGCCATCCCTCGTTCAGGTCAAAGGCCAGAACCTCGGCTTCGGTGTCGCCAGCCGCGGTGGCCAGCGTGAATCGCGATCCGCTGCAGTCGAAGATGGCGGTGGCGCCCCAATCTCGATTGGCCACCGGCTTGGCCCACAGATCGAAGAACACCACCCGATCGGGTTCCGCTCCTGATGGAAGTCCACGCACCACGTCGGCGGGCCAAGACGCGGGCTGGAGCACAACCGACTGATTCCCGGAGCCGGCCTCGCTCGTGGTGATTTCAGCGGATCCTCCGCCTTGGTTGACCCATTCGTCCTGGTTGTTCAGCAGGCCGGGCATGAATCCTTCGCCGGCCTCGAAATCGGTCTGGTAGCGGGGTCGGGGCGGTGCGACTACCGTGATCAGGTGTGGCGCCGAAATGGTGACGGAGCCGGCATCGTCCGTGACCCGAGCGGTCACCGAATAGGCGCCGGCCATCATCCCGGTCCAGACGTACCTGAACGGAGCGCGATCGACCTCGCCCAATTTGGTGTCGCCTTGGAAGAACTCCACCTTGGCGACCGTGCCGTCCGGATCCGACGCAGTCGCCGTGAACACGATCGACGAGACCGTCATGAATTCTGACCCGTCGACCGGCGTCGTCAATTCGACCACGGGAGGCAGATCGGACGGTGCCACGCGAATGGAGATGGATGCTGATTTTGCCCCGCCCTGCACCGTGACGACCACGATGTCCGGCCCATCGGTCACAAGATTCAAGTAGACCCGCGCCACACCTGCGGCGTCGGTCCGGACCCCGAGTTGGGCGGCCGGGTTGGCGCCGTCAGCGGCCAAGGACATCAGACTCGTGCCGGGGATGACGGAGAATGAGACTGGGGCATTGACCAAAACTGTACCGTCGGCCCGGGTCACGCCGACCGCCACGAGTCTTTCGGGACTCAACTGGCCGTTACTGGGCGCCAGCGGCGTGAGTTCCGGCGGTGCCCCATTGTAGTAATCTGCCGGATCGGCTCCACCGGCGTATTCCTGAAGGTTGGTCAGCCCGTCTCCGTCAGGATCCGCGCTCCCGTCCGCTGACGAATTCGGCAACAACCCGTGATGGACCTCCCAGCCGTCGGGCATTCCATCTCCGTCGGAGTCGGCGTTCGCCGGATCGGTCCCGGCCACGTACTCCTGGCCGTCGCTCAGACCATCCCGATCGCTGTCGTCTTCGGCCCCCGCGGCATGCCGCGGGTCGAGATGGTGCGCGACCTCCCATCCATCCGGCATACCGTCCGCATCGGTGTCTGCGACGTCCGGCCGGGTACCCAGCAGGAATTCCTGCACATTACTCAGACTGTCGCCATCGGGGTCGCCATCCCGGTCGTTGGTGGACGGATTCAGTCCGGTCTGTTGCTCCCAGGTGTCGGGCAAGCCGTCCCTGTCGGCATCGGTGAACAGCGGGTTATCGAAGCTCGCGCCAAAACGATCCAGGAGCGTGGTCACCTCCGGATTTCCGACCGCCGTGAAGCCCGGAACGATGCCTTCGACACTGTCGGCTGACCCGCAGTTCGCCGCCACCATCCTGCCGTCGAGATAGAGATCCCACCTTTGGCTGGTGTAATCGCTGCGTATCGTCAGCCGGTGCCATGCTGCCGCCCGGCCATCCGCGTCTATCGCGATCCGGGCCCCGGTCGGCCGCCAGATGCCCACCCCTGATTCGGAGCGATCAAGAACTGCAAATTCGCCCTCACCGTCCACGCGGTCGACAGCGACACTGGCGCCGCTCACCGAATAGACGCTACCCTGCGCCACCCCGGCGCCAGCCGCCGGCAGCGCCTCAAAGTCCACAAAGAGGACCGTCCCGAAATTCGGCTCGGGAAAATCGTGCCGAAGCCAAGCAACCGGCGCGAGTCCCGGCAAAACAACCGAATTCGCGCCGCCCGCCGCGTCCGCATCGGTGACAAGCGAGGCGCCGGCCGCCGTCCAGCCGCCCTGCCCGTCGATCGGACCGAGCACGTAGCCCTCGGTCGACTCAAAATCCGCCGCGAATGGCAGACGCATGGTGACCGCCACGGTGACAGGTGCGGAGTCGCCCACCGTCCCCAGGTTGTCAATGGCCCGAGCCGTGAGCGCATATCCTCCGGGCGCCGCACTCGACCAGTCGAACGTAAACGGCGATGCCGCGGCCTCCCCAAGCTTCGTCGCGCCCGCGAAGAATTCCACCCTGGCCACGGTTCCGTCCAAGTCGGACGCCCTCGCCTCGAGATGGATGTTTGATCCATATCCGTAGGAGGCTCCGCCAAACGGGGCAACCAACCGCACGTCGGGTGCCTGGTTGGCTGTCTCGCCACGCAGATGCAGCACGCTGTTGCCGTTGACCACCAATCGATCACTCGCGAGACGACCGACTAGCTCGCTGCCGCCGTTGAAAGTGACCGTTCCCGCCGGCGCCTCCAAATCCGCATAAACTGCCGAGTGCCCGTTGACGGTCAGCCCGCCCGCCGCAATCCGCAGGTGCAGCCACTCTGGATGGGAGCCCGTGCCGACCGCCGAGCCTGAGTTGATGACCACACCTCCGCCCACCACGACCACCACCGGTCCGACCACCTCCAACCGGCTGCTGCCATTGAGAGTCAGGCTCTGGAAATCGTACAAGGCGGGGGTGGCGGACTCGGCGACGCCGAGAACAAGACTGGTGCCGCTGCTGGCGGTGAAACTGCCATAGGTGCCAGCGGGCACCGCGACGGCTCCCGCGTCGCCGTTGAGCGTGAGGTTCCTAAGCGTGGCGAAATCTCCCGGATTCTGTCCGGACCGGCTCAGCGCTGCGCTGCGAACGCCGGCGGGCATCGGCGGGAGATCGATCACGGCCAGGGCGAAAGGATCCGTGCGCCGGACCACGCGCCCCAAACGGGCACTGCCGTTGAGTGTGATCCGGTGGGTGGCGGGCGCGGCCGCACCGGTGCCGTCCACCGTGCCAGCACAGATCGCACTGCCATTGACACGGACGACGGGCAGTCCCGGTACCAGCAGATCGCCCGTCACCGTCGCGCGGCCGTTCAGCGTCACATCCTCTGCTGCCATCACCTGCACTGAACCTTCGATCTGACCATTAAGGACAGGGGCGTGCCGCACCCAGAGCGTTCCCTCCGCCATGACGCCCCCCGCCGAAACAATCAAAAGGCTGATTATTCGACAGGCTTTCATTGATTCAACCCATTGAGTGATTTTCGCGATTTTGAAAACATCAAAAACAACGCGCCCCTTGTCCTCTGGTACCGCAAATCTTGCCATCAGAGCATTCCTCGTCGGAACGGTCGCGCCGAGGCCGCCAATTTGGACCGGCCCCTACAAACCTTCCAACCGACCGTCGCTCACGTTGACTGGACGCCCCCAAGATCGCTGGCATGGACCGGACCGCGCGCCGCCGCGCCGTTCGACCGCTCCGAGTGGCAAATCCGGCCGAACTGGCTTCATTGCCGGCCATGCCCGGAACCGCCCCGCTCCGCTGCCTGCTGCTCCTGGCCGGTCTCGCCGCGGCTTGCGCCGCCGACGAGGTTTGCGTCTCTCCCGTCCCGGCCAATGTCCGGGCGCAATTCGACCTCTCGCCGTTCTACCAGAAGTACGTCGACGCCGGCGGCCTGCCGATCGTCGCCTCCGCCCGGGTCTCCGACTACGCCCTGCTCGAGGCGCACTACATCGTCATGCACATGATCGGGGGCCGTCCCGACGTCCTCGCCGCCACGGCCCGCAACCACGTGCGCCTCGCGGTCATGGCGTACGACGAGATGACGACCGACATCCCCGAGCACAGCGACCTCACGCCCAAGAATTACTGGGACAAGCGCGCCCGCGGTCTCGGGGCCACCGCGGAGCGGCCGGCGGTGAGCTGCGGGGAGGAGAACCTGCTCGGCTATCCCGGCAACCCCTACCCCTCGGAAAACATCCTCGTCCACGAGTTCGCCCACACCATCCACCTGCTGGGCATGAACACGGTCGACCCGACGTTCGACGGGCGCCTCCGCACCGCCTACGCCGCCGCCATGCACCAGGGCCTGTGGCAGCACGCCTACGCCGGCACCAACTACCGCGAGTATTGGGCGGTCGGCGCCCAGTGCTGGTTCGACTGCAGCCGCACCAACGACGCCGACCACAACGCCATCGGCACCCGCGCCCAGATCAAGACCTACGACCCGCGCCTGGCCGCCCTGCTGAACGAGGTGTTCGGCGACGGTCCCTGGCGCTACCTGCCGCCGGCCAAGCGCTCCCCGCCCTCGCCCCACCTCGCGGGCTTCGACGTGTCCCGGGCGCCGACCTTCAAATGGCCGGACCGCCTGCTGACGCCCGAGGAGCGCGCCGGCCAGGAAGCCCTGGCCCACATCCCCCCCGGCGGCGGCGAGCTGCCTGCCCTGGCGGCCTCGAGCCGGCCTCGCTGGCTGTCGGCTGGCGCCGGCGCCGCGACGAAGATCACCTTCCATAACGCCACCCAGGAGACCGTGCGGGTCGACTGGATGGATTATTCGGGCCGTCCGCGGACGTATTTCACGCTGCGGCCCGGCCAGCAGGTGCCGGCCTCCACCTACGGCGGCCACGTCTGGCGCGCCACCGACGAGCGCGGGAATGTCATCGCCTACTATATCGCCGGCCTGAAGCCCGGCACCGTGACGATCAAGCCCGCCGGCGCCGGGGAGAATCGGGACGAGTAAGGGCGGCCGGCAACCGCGAGCGGGCGACCGGTCGGTTCGCGGCCGGCCGGCCGATGAACTGTTTCTTTGAGCCCGCGGGCGGGAGCTAGTCTTG
>JBJKRD010000012.1:0-9506 GCA_046704925.1 Opitutaceae bacterium
GAAATGGGAGGGCACCCGTGGTGCCCTCCAAGCGCGGCTCGGCCTGCTGCTCGATTACCCGAAGGGCGAACCGGACACCCTCGAAGTCTGCACGCTCGGCGCGGACCGCCGTCCCGGTGAATGGGAGAACGTGCCGCTGGCGGGCAACTGGTATCCCCACGCCTTCATCGGTGTCATGGCCGACGTCATGCGTCTCGCCAACGGGGAGATTCCCGAGGCGCCGACCAGCGTCGACGACGCCCTGCGCACGATGGCCGTGGTCGAGGCCGCCTACGAATCGAGCGCCCGCGGCGCCACCCCGATTCCCCCGCCATGAAATTCCTCGTCACCGGCGCCACCGGTTTCATCGGCTGGCGCGTCGTTTCCCGGCTGCTGGCCCGCGGCCTGCCCGTGGTTGCCTTGGACCATCCGGGCGATCCGGAAACGGCCGGACGCCTGCGCGCCCTCGCCGGCGCCGTGCCGCTGACGTTTGCCTCCGCCGACGTTTCGGAGTTTCAGGAGGTCGCGGCGGTGCTGCACGCCCATCCCGACGTCACCCACCTCATCCACCTGGCCTATCTGATGAGCGCCGAGTGCGAGGCCCAGCCGCACCGGGCGGTGCGCGTGAATGTCCTCGGCATGGTCAACCTTTTCGAGGCCGCGCTGCAGCGCGGCCTTCGGCGGCTGGTCTTCACCAGCAGCGAGACCTATTACGGCGCCCATCAGGCTTGCTACGGCGATCGCGACGTCACCGAGGACGATTTCGCCCCGCCGGCGCAACATCATTTCACCTATGGGATGATGAAGATCCTCAACGAATTCATGGCCCGGAAATACGTGCAGCGCCACGGACTCGCCATCGCCTGCGTGCGGCCGCCGGTCGTCTTCGGCCACGGCCGGAAGCGCGGATCCGTGCTCTGGGCCGACGACTTCGCCACCCTGCCCGCGATCAACCGCCCGGTGAGCCTGCCGTTTCCCGCCGCCACCCGCGACGCCTGGATTTATGTGGAAGATTGTGCCGAACAACTGGTCCGCCTCGCGCTGGCCGACCGCCTGGCGCACTTCGCCTACAACACGGGGGGCGAATCGGTGACCGCCGCGGAACTTGCCGGTCTCGTCCGGCGCTGGCTGCCCGACGCCGCCATCACCTTCGATGAGACGAAGCCCGGCACGCCGCTGATCGACCGCCTGGATGGCTCGCGCCTCCGCCGGGAGATCGGTTTCACCCCGCGGCCCCTGGTCGAGGGCATCCGGGCCCACATCAACGAAGCCCGCGCCGCCCACGGCCTCGCACCGGTGTGAGTAAACGGACCGCCGGACGACGAGACTACAAGACCACGGACCAAGAACCCCGAAACAAGCACAGCGCTTTGAGCTCTGCCATTCGACACTCGGCATTCGGCACTCGGCAATCCCTCACTCCCTTCTCCCTCAAATCCCCCTCCCATGCCCTATCGCAACACCGTCGTCGGCAGCTACCCGCGCCCGGGATCCGTTGAGGACACACTCAAGAAGCCGTCCCTCGCGGATGCCGAAACCATCGAGTTGATCCGCTGGGCCGCCCGCGAACAGGCCGACCTCGGTCTCGACGTGATCACGGACGGCGAGGGCTACCGGGAAAACATGTATTACTTTTACCAACGGCGCGTCGACGGCGTCTCGTTCGAGCGGATGGTGAAAAAGAGCTTCGGCACCGCCGGCTTCGGTATCGAGTGCGCCCGGGTGACCGGGGAAATCAAGAACCCGCGCTTCCAACTCGCCCGCTGGTGGCGCACCGCCCGCGACGCCGCACCGGGCAAGGCCCGGGTCAAACAGACCGTCACCGGTCCCTATGTGCTCACGCGCTTCAGCGTCAACGAGCGTCCCGACCTGTATCCGGACGAACCGGCCCTTTGCCGGGCCTACGCCAGGGTCCTGGGCGAGGAGGTCCGCGCCGTGCTCGATGCCGGCTGCGACTTCGTCCAGTTCGACGAACCAATGTGGACCGAGTCCCCCGACCAGGCGCCGTGGGCGGCGGACATCCTCAACGAGCTGATCGCCTCGCTCGGCGGCCGCGCCCGCGTCGGGCTCCACGTCTGCGGCGGCAATCCCCGGCGCAAGCGGGTTTATTTCACGCGCTACCACGACCTCGTGCCGGCCTTCTCCCGGGTGAAGATCGACGAGGTTTCCCTCGAACACTGCACGCTCGGCTATGACCTGATGACCCTCTGGGACCTGTGGAAGTTCTCCGGCGACCTCGCCCTGGGCGTCGTGGACCAGCGGAGCGACGACATCGAGACCACCGAGGTCATCCGCCGGCGGCTGGAGCCCGCGCTGGCGCGTTTCCCCCGCGAACGTCTGATCCTGACGAGCGAATGCGGATTCGGCCACGTGCCGCTCGAGATCACCCGCGCCAAACTGGCCGCCCTGGTCGCCGCCTCCCATTCCCTGTGAACCTCGCGGTCCCAGTATCCGATCCTGGCGGCGCGCCCGCCGCCCCGGGCCTGCCCCCGACCGCCATCACGCTCCGCGGCATCACTTGGGATCATCCGCGCGGTTACCGGCCCCTGGAGGCGACCGCGCGCCGGTTCGGCGAACGGCATCCGGGGGTGGAGATTGTGTGGGACCGGCGCACCCTGCGGGAATTCGAGGAGACCCCGGTGGAGCAGCTCGCGGCCGATTACGATCTCCTGGTGATCGACCATCCCTTCGTCGGGCAGGCGGCCCGGCACCACGCGCTGCGGCCCCTCGACGAACATCTGCCGGCCGCGTTTCTCGCCGACCAGGCCGCCCACGCCACCGGTGCCTCGCACGCCAGCTACGCCTGGGGCGGGCACCAATGGGCCCTGGCGGTCGATGCCGCCGCCCCGGTCGCCTTCTGGCGCGAAGACCTGCTGGCCGGGGCCGGTCACCGGCCGCCCGCGACCTGGGACGAGCTGCTGGCGCTGGCGCGCGAGGGACGGGTGGAGCTCCCGGCGGCGCCAATCAACTGCCTGATGAACTTCTACGCGCTGTGCCTCGCGCTCGGCGAAACGCCGTTTGCCGCGGCCGGCGGCGTCGTCTCCGCCGCGGTCGCCAAGGAGGCGGTGGCCCGGCTGCGGGAACTGCTCGCGGGCTGCGAGCCCGGCTGCTGGGAGCGCAACCCGATCGCGTCGCTGGATCTGCTGACGACCGGCGCGAATTCACGCCTGGCCTATTGCCCGCTCGCCTACGGCTATTCGAACTACGCGCGCGGCGGACACGCCGCCCACCGGCTGGTCTTCGGCGAGCCGCCGCGCTTCGCCGGCGCGCCGCTCCGCACCGTCCTCGGCGGCGCCGGTCTGGCCCTTTCCGCCCTCCGCCCCCGGCGCGCCCCGGCCCTGGCCTACGCCCAATTCGTCGCCTCGCCGGATCAGCAGTGCACCACCTATGTCCGCGCCGGTGGGCAGCCGGGCTACCGCGCCGCCTGGCTCGATGACGAAAACAACCGGCTCACGCACGGCTATTTCTCCGCCACGCTGCCGGCGCTCGACCGCGCCTGGCTGCGGCCGCGGCATCCCGGCTACCTTGAATTCCAGAAGCACGCCGCGCCACTGGTGCATGCCACCCTGCGCGGCGCGCGGTCCGACGCCGGACTCGCGGCTTCGCTCGACGACCTTCACCGCGCCACCGCGCCCGCTTCCTCCGCCGCCTCATGAAACCCCTGGAAGGCCTGCTCGTCCTCGATTTTGCCCAGTTCCTCGCCGGACCGTGGGCCGCCACCCGGCTGGCGGACCTCGGGGCCCGCGTGATCAAGGTCGAGCGGCCGGGCACCGGCGACATCGGCCGCCAGCTCTACATCTCGAACCTGGCGCTCGATGGCGACAGCACCCTGTTCCATTCCATCAACCGCAACAAACAGAGTTTTGCCGCGGACCTGAAGCAGCCCGCCGATCTCGCGCGCGTGAAGCATCTCATCGCGCGGGCCGACGTGCTGATCCAGAACTTCCGGCCGGGGGTGATGGAACGTCTGGGCCTCGGCCCCGAACCTTGCGCGGCGCTCAACCCGCGCCTGGTCTACGGGGTCGTCACCGGCTACGGCCGCTCCGGGCCGTGGGCCGAGATGCCCGGGCAGGATCTCCTGGCCCAGGCATTGTCCGGCCTGGTCTACCTCAATGGCAACGCGGACCAGCCGCCCCTGCCCTTCGGCCTGTCGGTGGCCGACCTGACCGCCAGCGCCCACCTCGTCCAGGGCATTCTCGCCGCGCTCGTGCGCCGGGGAGTGACCGGAAGGGGCGCCCTGGTCGAGGTGAGCCTGCTCGAATCGGTCCTCGACCTCCAGTTCGAGGTGTTCACCACGTTTCTCAACGACGGCGGGCTCGCCCCGCAGCGCAGCCGCATCAACAACGCCCACGCCTATCTCGGGGCGCCGTACGGCATCTATGCGACTGCGGATGGCTATCTCGCGCTGGCGATGGGCTCGGTGCCGCGCCTCGGCGAGTTGCTCGCCCTGCCGGCCCTGGGGCGCTTCGCCGATCCGGAGACCTGGTTCACCCAGCGCGATGAGATCAAACGGCTGCTGGTGGCGCATCTCAAGACCCGGCCGACCCAGGCCTGGCTCACCCGGCTGGAGGCCGGCGGCTATTGGGGCTCCGACGTGCTCACCTGGACCCGACTCACCGAAACGGAGGCGTTCCGCGCGCTGGATTTCGTGCAGGAGGTGAAGCGCGACGACGGCCCGTCCCTGCGCACCTCACGCTGTCCGATCACCATCGACGGCGAACGCTACACCGCGCCGCGCGGCGCCCCGCGGGTCGGCCAGCACACGCGGGAGATCCAGGCCGAGTTCGATCTTTAAACCCGCCACCCCACTCCCTTCCGCCCATGACCTCGCCCCCCGCCGACCCCCTGCTCGGCACCTTTTTCCATACGATTGGTGCCGCGAGCGCCGCCCTTTGCTATGCCCCGATGCGTTACCTGCACCGCTGGAGCTGGCAAACCTATTGGCTACTGCAGGCGGCCGGATGCTGGTTGATCCTGCCGGTGATCTTCGCGTGGCTCACCGTGCCGCACCTCGGCACGGTGCTGGCCGAGGCGCCCAAGGCGGCCATGTGGCATTCCTACCTGCTGGGCATGTTGTACGGCGTGGGCGGCATCGCCTTCGGCGTGGCCATCCGCTATATCGGCTATTCGCTCACCTACGCGATCGCCATCGGGGTGTCCTGCGTTCTCGGCACTTTGCTGCCGCCCCTCCTGCAGGGGCGGCTCGGCACGGCCCTCGCCAACACCGCCGGCTCGTTCGTCGTCAGCGGAGTGCTGCTCGGCGGCGGAGCCATGCTGGTGGCCGGGTTTGCCGGCTTTCGCAAGGAGCGCGAGCTGACCCAGGATGCGTCCGCCCCGGCGTTCAATCCGCGGGTCGGCCTGCCCATCGTCCTCCTGGCCGGCGTGCTCTCGGCGGTGTTCAACTTTTCCCTCCAGGCGGCCCAACCGGTGGCCGATGTCGCCGCCCGGTACGGCGCCGGCCAGTTTCAGGACAACGTCATCTACCTCTTCTCCAACACCGGCGCGTTCACCACCACGCTGTTCTACGCCGGCTGGCTCGCGATGCGGGCCCGGAGTTGGGGTGAGTACCGGCGCACGGCCGACGGCCATGGACTGCTCTCCAATTACGGGCTCGCGCTCCTCACCGGGCTGCTCTGGTACATGCAGTTCTTCTTTTACGGCCTCGGCCACGTGCGGATGGGCGAGTTCATGTTCTCGAGCTGGGCGATCCACATGATCATCCTCATCCTGCTGAGCTTCGGCTTCGGCGTGCTGATCGGCGAATGGAAGAAATGCCGCGTCTCCACCCAGATGCTCGTCTCCTTCGGCATTCTGCTGCTGCTGGGGGCCGTCGGCCTGATCACCTATGGCAACTATATCGGCAATCCCGTCGGGCACGGCGCCTGAGGCCGGCGCCGCGCCGGACATCCCCGGCCATCGCACGTCGTGAAGACGCCTCGCGCTACGCGGGCGTCCGTTTCCCGGTCCGGTCGCCTCCCGGGTCGCCTGACTCTCGACTGCCGGCTCCCGAGTCACCGATTTGCGCCACCGCTTCCGTCCTTGCGCCCGCGGATTCGTCCCTGTCGCCCATGACGCCGTTGATCGACACCCACCAGCACCTTTGGGACCTGACGCGGTTTCCCTATACCTGGTGCGCGGACATTCCGGCCCTCAACCGCAGCTTTCTGCCGGCGGATTACGCCGCCGCCGCCGCCGGGCTGGATATCGCCAAGACCGTGTTCGTGGAGGCGGACGTCGATGAACCGCATGCCCTCGCGGAGGCGCGACACGTCCAAGCGCTGGCCGACCAAAATCCGTGGATCGCCGGCATCGTCGCCAGCGGCCGTCCGGAGCAGGACGACTTCCGCGAACATCTGGAACAATTGGCGCGGTTGCCCAAGGTGCGCGGCCTCCGCCGGGTGCTCCACACCCAGCCCGACGAGCTTTCGCAGACGCCGCGGTTTGCCGCCAACCTGCGGCTGTTGCCGGCCTACGGCTATACCTTCGACCTGTGCGTCCTCGCCAGGCAGTTGCCGGTCGGGATCGACCTCGTGCGCCGCTGTCCGGAGGTCACGTTCATTCTCGACCATTGCGGCGTACCCGACGTCAAGGGTCGCGCCTACGACCCCTGGCGTGCGCACCTGCGCCAGCTCGCCGCCCTGCCCAATGTGGTCTGCAAGATCAGCGGCCTCGTCGCGTACGCCGATCCCAAGGCCTGGACGGTTGACGATCTGCGCCCCTGGGTCGACTTTGTCCTGGCCCAATTCGGTTGGGATCGCGTCGTCTGGGGCGGCGACTGGCCGGTCTGCACGCTGGCGGCCACGCTCCGCCAGTGGGTCGAGGCGCTCCGTTACCTTGCCCGGTCCGCCGACGCCCAACAACGGGCGAAGCTGTTCCACCGCAACGCCGAAAGGATCTACCGTGTTTGATCTGCAAACCAAGGATGCGCTCATCACCGGCGCCGCCTCGGGCATCGGCCAGGCCATCGCGCTCCTCTTCGCCCGCGCGGGTGCCAAGGTCTGGGTGGTCGATCGCGATGCCGCCGGCGGCGAGGCCACGGTCGCGCAGATCCGGTCCGGGGGCGGCTCCGCCGAATTTGCCGCCCTCGACGTCGCCAGCGACACCGATGCCCGCGCGCTCTCCGCCCGCCTGCCCGTGCTCGACGTGCTCGTCAACAACGCCGGCATCGGTCACGTCGGCAACCTCCTCCAGACCACGGCGGCCGACCTCGACCGCCTGTACGCAGTCAACGTGCGCGGCTCCTTCAACCTGTGCCGGGCCTTCGTCCCGGCGATGTTGAACCGGCGCCGCGGCAGCGTGATCAACCTCGCCTCGATCGGCGGGGTCGTGGCGGTCCGCGACCGCCTCGCCTATACGATCACCAAGCACGCCGTCGTCGGGCTGACGCGGGCCCTGGCGCTCGATCACTCGGCCGCCGGCGTGCGCTTCAATGCCATCTGTCCCGGCCGCGTCGAGACGCCGTTCGTCATGGCGCGCGTCGCGGAATATCCCGATCCGGAAAAGGCCCACCGGGAGATGGCCTCCACCCAGCTCACCGGCCGCATGGCCCGGCCCGAGGAGATCGCCGCCGCCGCCCTTTACCTCGCCAGCGACGAAGCCGCCATGGTCACGGGATCCTGCCTGATGATCGACGGCGGTTGGAGCGCCGGCAAATGAAACCTGGTCCCGCCGCGTAGACCGCCGGCGCAGCGCCGCCGGCCGCGCGGGCTGTCGCGAACATGATCCAAGACCTCGTCAACGCTCTCGGTCCGCGCCACGTCCTCACCGCCGCCGAGGACCTGGTGCCCTATGCCTTCGATGGCACGGCGACGTTGCGGCAGCGGCCGCGCGCGGTCGTGTTTCCCGGCAACGCCGCGGAGGTTGCGACCGTGCTGCGCCTCGCGCGCACCCACGCGGTGCCGGTGACAGCGCGCGGCAACGGCACCGGCCTGAGCGGCGGCAGCGTCCCCGTGGCCGGCGGGCTCGTCCTTTGCCTCACCCGGCTCGACCGGATCCTCGAGCTCGACCGGCAAAACCTCACGCTGCTGGTCGAGGCCGGCGTCACCACCCAGCGCATCTTCGACGCCGCCGGGGAGGCCGGCCTGTTCTATCCGCCGGATCCCGGCTCGATGAAGATCAGCACCATCGGCGGCAACGTCGCCGAGAATTCCGGCGGCCTCCGCGGCCTCAAGTACGGCGTCACCCGCGACTACGTCATGGGCCTCGAGGTCGTGCTGGCCGACGGCCGCGTCTGCTGGCTCGGCGGCAAATGCACCAAGGACGTCGCGGGCTACAATCTGCGCGATCTCTTCATCGGCAGCGAAGGCACCCTGGGCGTGATCACCCGCGTGCTGCTCAAGCTCCTGCCCAAGCCCGCGGGCCGGCAGACCCTGCTGGCCACCTACACCACCATGGAGGCCGCCGCCGAGACCGTCGCGGCCATCATCGCCGCCCGGATCGTCCCCTGCACCCTCGAGTTTCTCGACCGCAAGACGCTCCGCTGCGTCGAGGACTTCGCGCACGTCGGCCTGCCGCTCGACGCCGAGGCCGTCCTGCTGATCGAGACCGACGGCCATCCCGCGGCGGCCGCCGAGGAGGCGGCGCGCATCGAGGACCTCGTTCGCGAGCACGGCGCCGCCACCGTGGCCCGCGCCACCGACGCCGCCGAGGCCGACCGCCTCGCGACCGCCCGGCGCAGCGCCTTCTCCGCCCTCGCCCGGCTCCGGCCCACCACGATCCTGGAGGACGTCACCGTGCCCCGCAGCGCGCTGCCCCGGATGATCCGCTTCGTCCAGGAGGTGGCGGCCCGCCATCAGGTGGAGATCGCCACCTTCGGCCATTTCGGCGACGGCAACCTGCATCCCACGGTGCTGACGGACGAACGCGACGCTGAGGAGATGCGCCGCGTCGAAGCGGCCCTCCACGAGATCTTCGCCCACGCCCTCGAACTCGGCGGCACGATCACGGGCGAGCACGGCGTCGGCCTGGCCAAGAAGCCGTTTCTGCGGCGCCAGCTCGGCGACGCCAGCCACGACCTGCTGCAGTCGATCAAGCGGACGCTGGATCCGGACAACCTGCTCAATCCGGGGAAGATTTTCGACCTGGCCGAACGTCCAACATCCAACGCCGAACACCCAACCTCCAATATCGGAAATCCGGATCCCCGCTAGCCACGCTCAAACGTACGCCAGCCGCCAACATCCAACCGTCCGTGCCCGAATATCAACCATGGCTCCCCGGTTCAGGAGTCCTGCGCTCCGAGCCATCCAGACCCGAATTACGAAGCACGCCGCGCGTGCGAACGTTTGCGCGCGGTGATGACGCTTTGGCGGAAGATACGGATGAGCTGGTCCGTTTCATCCAGCAATGGCAAGAGCAGCCCAGGATTCGGCACCAAGGGAATCCGCTGGATGAGCCGGAGCCAACGCCAGGTTTCACGAAGCTCCTTCAGGCACAGCTTCATCTTATGAACGAAATCGGCAGTGGATTCGGCGTCCTCCGCTTCGCCGTGATTGGCGTAGGGCGAGGTGCCGGAGCGCAGGATCTGC
>JBJKRD010000013.1:0-16535 GCA_046704925.1 Opitutaceae bacterium
GCATGTTCCTCGTGCCCCTGTTTGCCTACCTGCAGGACAACGCCGGGGACGACCGCCGCGGCCGGATGCTCGGGGCGGTCAACGTGCTCGATGGGCTTGGCAGCATCGCCGCCTCGGGATTTTATGCCGGCATGTCCCACTGGCTGGGGCTCAGAGCCCAACAGCAGTTTCTCCTGCTGATCGTGCCGACGCTGTTGGTCGGCGCCTATGCGACGTGGCTGCTGCCGGAACCCTTTCTGCGCCTGATCATCAAGGCCGTGGCCAAGGTGATCTACCGGGTGCGGGTCAAGGGCCTGGCGAATCTGCCGGAAACCGGCGGCGCGCTGGTCATCTGCAACCACGTCTCGTACATCGACGCCATCATCCTGCAGCTCGCGGTGCCGCGACGGCTGCGGTTCCTCGGCTTTGCGGGTCTGCGGCAGTCGTGGTGGGGCCGGTTGGCCTTCCGGGTGGCCGGGGTGATCCCGGTGTCGCCCCGCCAGGCCGCGGCGGGCGTGAAGCAGGCGGTCGACCGCCTGCGGGCCGGCGAGCTGGTGTGCGTTTTTCCCGAGGGCCAGATCAGCCGCACCGGCGTGCTGATGGAGGTGCGCGCGGGTTTCGAGCTCATTGCGCGCAAGGCCAACGTGCCGGTCGTCCCGGTGTTTCTCGATCGGATGTGGGGCTCGATGTTCTCGTTCTCGGGGCAGAAATACCTCTGGAAGCATCCGCAGCAGGTGCCGTACCCCGTGCTGGTCAACATCGGGGCGCCGATCGCCCCCGACCGGATCGACGCCATCACCGCGCGGCGCGAGCTGCTGGATCTGGGCGAGGCGGCCTACCGCGAGCGTCCCGAGCTTCGCCGTCACCTCGGCCGGGAGTGCGTCCGCTCGCTGGCGCGGCGGCCGTGGGAGGTGCAGATCGTCGACTGCACCGCCGGGCGCACCGTGATCAAGGCCGGCAAGCTGCTGGCCGTCGCCGCCGCGCTGGCACGCCGCATCGCCGCCCAGGTGCCCCAGCGCCGCGTCGGCATCGTGCTGCCGCCCAGCGCCGGCTGTTGCGTGGCCAACCTCGCGGTGCTCCTCGCGGGCAAAATCCCGGTGAACCTCAACTTCACCGCGGGCCGGGCGGCGATCGAGGCGAGCCTGCGGCTGGGGGAGGTGACCACGGTGCTCACCGCCCCGGCCGTGCAGAGCAAGGTCGGCAACTTTCCCTGGCCGGAACGGACCCTCGATTTGCGCCAGGAGATCCTGGCCTGCGGCAAGCTGGCGATCGCCGGCTGGCTGGCCGCCGCGTGGCTGTTGCCGGGCGGCTGGGTGGCCTCGCTGCTGGATCTGCCCCGCGTCGGCGATCGCGCGGAGGCGGGCCTGCTGTTCACGAGCGGCACCGCCGGCGAGCCCAAGGGCGTGGCGCTCACCCATCGGAATCTCCTCGCCAACTGCGCGCAGATCACGGCAACCGGCATCCTCCCGCGCGAGGAAACCCTGCTGGCCTGCCTGCCCATCTTCCACAGCTTCGGTTTCACCGCCACCCTGTGGTATCCCATCCTGCGCGGCTGCCGGATCGTGAGCACTCCCAGCCCGCTGGACACCCGCCGCATCGCCGAGGTGATCGAGGCGGAACGGGTGACCGTGCTGATCGGCGCGCCGACGTTGCTGCGGCCGCTGCTCAAGAAGGCGCATCGCGACGAGCTGCGGTCGCTGCACTTCGTGGTGTCCGGCGCCGAGAAGATGCCGCTCGAACTCCACGAGGCGTTCAAGGAACGCTTCGGGGTCGAGGTCCTGCAGGGCTACGGCCTCACCGAGACCACCCCGGTCACCAATGTCAATCTGCCGGATCCGCCGCGCACGACCCGCTCCGCCGAATACCAGCGCGGGCACCGGCTGGGTTCGGTCGGCCGGCTGCTGCCGGGCATGACCGCCCGCATCGTCGATCCCGACACGGGCGCCGACCTGCCGTTGAACGCGACGGGCGTGGTCTGGTTTCGCGGGCCCAACATCTTCGGGGGTTATCTCAAGGACGATGCGAAGACGCGGGCGGCGCTGAAGGACGGGTGGTTTGTCACCGGCGACCTCGGCCGGTTCGACGACGAGGGTTTCCTCTATATCGAGGGGCGCCTCTCGCGCTTTTCCAAGATCGGCGGCGAGATGGTCCCGCACGGCACCGTGGAGCAAAAGATCATCGACGCGTACCAGATCGAACAGAACGAGGGCCCGGTGCTGGTCGTCGTCGGAGTGCCCGACTCGGCCAAGGGCGAGGCGCTGGTGCTGCTCACCTCGCTCGACTTCAATGGCGACGAGTTGCGCCAGCGGCTCTTCGATGCCGGACTGCCCAATCTGTGGATTCCGAAGGTCATCCGGAAGGTCGACCACATCCCGTTGCTGGGGTCCGGCAAGACCGACCTGAAGCTCTGTCACCAGCTCGCGCTCGAGGTGGCCAAATGACGGGGCGGGGGTGGCGCCGGCAGGCCGGCCCGGCCGGGGCGCGGCCATGGTCGCCGTGATCATCGACGCTCACGTCCATATGGTCGGCAACGGCGCCGGGGGGACCGGCTGCTGGTACCGGCCGGGAGGTCTCGGCCGGGTGCTCGAACCGTATTTCTGGCGGTCGCTGGGGCTGACGCGGGCCGAGCGCCGCGGGGATTTGGACGCGGTCTACGTGGAGAAGGTGCTGCGCCTGCGGCGCGAATCCTCGCTCGCCGCGATGGCCCTCTTTGCCCAGGACGCCGTCTACCGCGAGGACGGCACCCGCTGGGACGGCCGGGGCACGTTCTTTGTGCCGAACGATTTCGTGCTGGCGCTGGCCCGCGGGCACCGCGAGGTCCTGCCGGTGGTGTCGATCCATCCGGCCCGCCCCGATGCGCTGGCCGAACTCGACCGTTGCGTAGCCGCCGGGGCGGTGGCGCTCAAGCTGCTGCCGAATTGCCACAACGTGGCCTGCGACCGGCCCCAATACCGGCATTTCTGGGCACGGCTCGCCGGGCACGGCCTGCCGCTCATCGCCCACACGGGGGCCGAGAACGTGGTCGACGAGGTGGCGCCGGCGCTGGCCGACCCGCGCAATCTGCGCGCGCCCCTCGAGGCCGGGGTGACGGTGATCGCCGCCCACTGCGGGATCGGCACCGGCCTGCTCAGTCCCGACTATTTCCCGGCGTTTCGCGCCATGCTGGCGGAATTTCCGCGGCTGTTCGGTGACACCGCGGCCTTCAACCAGCCGTCCCGCTGCCACCGCCTGCGCGCCTGCCGGCGCCCGGACGTGGCGGCACGGCTGATCCACGGCAGCGATCTGCCGGTGCCGGTGCTGGCGCACCCGGGGATGCTCGCGGGAATGTTCGGCGTGGGCACCTGGTGGCGTCTGCGCCGCCTGCGCAACCCGCTCGAGCGCGATTACCAACTCAAACGGGCCATGGGCTTCCCCGAGGCGGTGTTTCATCGGGCGACGGAGTTGCTGCGCCGTCCGGGGCGCGCGGATGGCGGCGCGTGACCGGCGGCGCGCCCGCGGTCCGCCTACTTGTTTCGCTCGGCCATGGTCCGGAACAGCGCCCGCAGGAAGGCGGTGTCGCCGGGCAGCTCCCGCAGGGCGTTCTCGGCGGCGTGCGATTCCTCCTGCGCGCGGCGGCGGGCCGGCTCCAGACCGTGGCGCGTGACGAACGTGGCCTTGCCGGTCTTGGCGTCCTTGCCCGGGGTTTTGCCCAGGGTCGCGGCGTCGCTCGTGGCGTCGAGGATGTCGTCGACAATCTGGAATGCCAGTCCCAGGCGGCCGCCGGCCCGGCGCAGGGTCGCCAGGGCCGTGTCGTCCGCGCCGCCGACCAGCCCGCCCATGACCAGGGCGGCGGCGATCATCGCGGCGGTCTTGTTGGCATGGATGAACTCGAGATCGGCGGGCGACACCGACGTGGCCTTTTCCGCCAGCAGATCCGCCATCTGGCCCCCGATCAGGCGCTGGCTGCCGGCCGCCGCCGCCAGTTCGCGCACCAACGCCAGTCCGGGTTCGGCCGGGTAGGCGGTCGCCAGCAGGGCGAAGGCGTGGGTCAGGAGGGCGTCGCCCGCGAGCAGGGCCGTGGCCTCGTCGAAGGCGCGATGGCAGGTCGGCCGGCCGCGGCGGAGATCGTCATTGTCCATGCACGGCAGATCGTCGTGGATCAGCGAATAGGTGTGGACGCACTCGATCGCCACGGCCGCGGGCGAGGGGTCCGTGCGACCCGCGGGGTCGAAGATTCCGGCGGCGGCGAGCAGCAGCACCGGCCGGAGGCGCTTGCCGCCCGCTTGCAGGGAGTAGCGCATGGCTTCATGCAGGCGCGCGGGGGCGGCGTCGGGCGCCGGGAGCAACCGGTCGATGGCGGCGTCGACCCGGGCGACCTGCCGGCTCAGTTGGTCGGCGAAATCCATGGAGCCTCCGATGGAGGCAGGTTCGGCGAGGGTCCGCAAGCCACGCATCGGCCGGGTGGCGAAAGGATTTCTCGACTCGGCGCCGGCTCCGCGGTCGCGGTATTGAGTCAGCTCAGGTGGAGCCCGCATTCCGTCCGGGCTGAATCGAACGTGGGCCTGCGCGGAGCGCCGCCTCCACCCGTGCGGCCTCGGAAGGGCAGTTGCCACATGGCGAGAGCACTCGCAGGTGGAACTCGCGCTCCGCGCGCGTTGAGCCGGCTGCCGGCCCCCGCCTACCCACCGCACCGCGGGCGTCACTGGATATTAAGGACTTATTTATAAGATCGGGCGTGCAACCGGGCGGGATTTGGCAAATGTTGCGGGCCGAGAAGAAACTCGCAAAGTCGGAGCGACAATTCCATAAGCAGGACCCGTTCCGTCACCATGCCGACCTACGAGTATCTTTGTCAGAAATGTGGCCAGACTTTCGAGGTGTTTCAGTCAATGAAGGACGCCCCGCTCAAGGTTTGCACCTGCGGCAAGCGCGGTCGGGTGAAGCGCCTGCTGGGCGCCGGTGCGGGCGTCATCTTCAAGGGCAGCGGATTCTACGAAACCGATTACAAACGGCCCGCGCCCAAGGCGGAGGCTCCGAAGAAAGCCACGGCGGCCGAGGCTCCGGCCAGCCCCGCCAAGCCCGCGGGCTCGTCTGATTCCGCCGCGGCCAAGAAGTAGCCGACTTTCATCCACATCAACAGGGAGAACCGATGGCACTCAGCAAGGTCGACAGGGCGAAATACGGTCCCGGAACCGGTGAGGTGGTTCTGGGGGCGACGTTGAGCTTGTTGTTGGGGGTGGCCGTGGCGCTGGTTTATCTGGTCACAGTTCCGGTGGAGACGGTGAAGGCGCCGCCCAAGGATCTCCCGGCCGGCAAGGTCGTGTACTATCCCGGCGGGCGCGACGTCGCCAAGGGACAGCAATGGCTGCGCAAGCGCCAGCTCTTCACCGAGGGCAACTCCGTTTCGGTGAGTGCGGACGAGCTCAACCTGTGGATGCTGTCCAGCGCCTCGCAGCCGGGATCGTCACCCTCCGCCGAGGGCATCATCAGCCTCGGCACCCCGAATTTCCGCATCCTGGGGAATGAGCTGCAGATCGGCGGCGACGCCATGATCAATGTCAGCTGGTTCAGCGTCCAATTCCCGGTGGTGGTGCAGGCGATCGGGAGGTTTGAGAAGCAGGGTGACCGGTTCGCCTTCGTGCCGGACGAGTGTTACGTCGGCTCGCTGCCGCTGCAAAAGGTGCCGCTGCTGGGAACGTTGATCTACAATTACCTGCTGGGCCGGGAACGGATTCCTGCGGATATCGCCGCCTCCTGGAAGAAGCTCGCGGAAGTGTCCATCGAGGACCACACGCTCAAGTTGACGATGCGGTGAGGCGCTGAGCATGCTCCGCCCGGCGATGGCCGACCCCGCAAATGGTCCCGGTATCCGGCGGTTTTTGCCGCCCATCGGGTCGCGGCGCTACCACCTGCTGCTGGGGCTGGTGGCCATCTTCTTTCTGGGTCCGCTGGGCGGCATCTCGGCGGCGTTCATGAACTTCTCGATCGGGTTCTTCATCGGCGGCCAGGTGCTCGCCGGCATCCTGGGCAGCACGATCACCCTCGGCTACGGACCCGAAGGCAAGCATGGCGCCAACTACATGCAGACCATGGCGGCGTCGGTCGCCGGCATGTGCGGCATGGCCGTGCTCATCCAGGCGCGGTACTGGCTGGGTCTGCCGGAGCTGCCGTCGTGGCAGCTCGTCGTCTATTATGGCTGCATCGGCATGTTCGGCGTCGGCCTGGGCATGGTCTACACGCCGATCCTGGTCGACCGAATGCAACTGACGTTTCCGTCCGGCCTGGCGGTGGCCAACATCCTGCGGGCACTCACCGACCGGAATCTGCTCAAGCGTTCCGTCGCCAAGCTCGGCGGCGGCATCGTCGTCGGCTACCTCGGGGGGCTGGCCGGGGCGATGTTGCCGGGGCTGCTCGCGAAGCTGGCCGCGGTGGCCGCCGTCAGGC
Source organism: Opitutaceae bacterium (assembly GCA_046704925.1). GTDB lineage: Bacteria > Verrucomicrobiota > Verrucomicrobiia > Opitutales > Opitutaceae > Fen-1467. The sequence continues at coordinate 6,403 of JBJKRD010000013.1, forward strand.
TGCCGCGACTCTGGGCCGCGAAGGCGGCGGGCGTCTTCGGCCACACGGCCGATTTCGTCGCCTCCATCTCCACCTCCACCTTTGGCGCCGGGATGATCGTCGGGGCGCGGATCGCCCTGCCCGCCCTGGTGGTCGGGGTCGGGGGTGAGCTGCTCAAGCCTTACCTGATCAGCATCGGCTGGCTCGAGACGGGGGATCCGTTCCGCAAGATCGGCTTCATCATCGCGCTGGGCACGATCATGGGCGCGGCCCTCGTGGACGTGACGCTGATCCTCGTGGAGGCGGTGCGCCGCCTGCGGAGCTCGGCGGCGCCGGCCGCGCCGCCGGAGGACTGGAAGCGGGTCAACGCCTTCCGCCTGACCTGGTGGGTGGTGTTTTGGGGTGCGGCGGTGGTGGTGGTCGGGCATGCCGTGCTCGGGGAGCCGCTCAAGTTTCTCTTGGTCGCCGTGGCGCTCGCGTTTCTGTTTGTGCTGGTCAACGGGATCTCGCTGGGCATCTCCGATTCGAACCCGATATCCAGCGCGTTCGTGTTGACGGTCTTCATCCTCGCGGCGGTGGGGCTGACGGACCCAGGGACGGGCCTCATGTGCGCTTCGATCCTGCTCATTGCCTGCAGTGAGGGCGGCGACATGCAGCAGGACCGCTCGACCGGCTGGCGCCTCGGCACCAACCGGGTGGTGCAGTTTCGCTACCAGGTGATCGGCATCGCCATGGGGGCGGTGCTGGCCGTGATCCTGGCCAAGGTGTTCCTGAGTTCCTACCCGGTGCTGAAAGTCGACCAGTTCGGGCATCATGTCGCCGCGGCGGAAAAGTGGCAGAGCGCCATGACTTACAAGTTTGTCGGCGCGCTGCGCGGCATCACCACCGCGCAGCCGCGTGTGATGCGCGCGCTGTGGCTCGGCATCGGCATCGGCCTGGGTACGGAGATCCTGCGCAAGCTCGTCAAGCGCCACCCCAGCTACCTCACCTGGGCCCGGACCACCCGCGGGGGCGGCGCATTCGATTTCGTCTTCGACGCCTTCCTCCTGCCCAGCCCCTACGCCTCGAGCTTCGGCGGATTCGTCGAACTGCTGACCTGCATCTGGTGGGCGGGCGGGGGCGTGGTGGGCACGCTCTACGAAGTCGCGGTCCGCCGCTGGGCGGCCCGCCGGGGCGGGGAGGGCGGGCAGGCCCTGCCCGCGGACATGAGCACGACTTCGCTGGTGGGCGGCGGGCTGATCGCCGGCGACTCGCTGGCCGCCCTCAGCATCGGCATCGCCGGCCTGCTGCACACGCTGTTTTAGGCGCCGGGGGCCCGCCGGCCTTGACTTGGGCGGGCTCCGATGCGGAACTCGCGTCTCGCACACGACAAGATGTCGGCAGGGTCCTCCCGCCACCGCGATCACATGGTGCGGCCACGCCGACGCAACCGGGTGAGAGAGCCATGAATGCAACCGGAAAGCGCGGCGTCGCCGCCCCAACGTTCACCACTTGTCTGGCGGCCGCGCTGCTGGGAGTAGCCAGCACGACCGCGGCGCCGGCACCGAAGCCGGAAACCGTCGTCCTGACCGCCGGACTCACGATCCTGGCGAATGCCCGGGAGAACGGGCCGGTCCGCAAGGCGACCGAGGATCTGCAGAGCGATCTGATGAAGGTGTTCGGCACCCGGCCGCGCATCGTCACGGACGCGGCGGAGGCCGGCCCGGTGACGATCATGATCGGCGAGGAGTCGGAAATCCCGGCGGGCCTGCCCGCCGCCGGCGCCACCGCGCCCGAGAGTTTTTCGATTTCGGTGCGGAAAACGGAACACGGCCACGCGGTCGTGCTCACCGGGCCCGACCGGCGCGGCACGATGTACGCGATCTACCAGTTCTCGCAGGATTATCTGGGCGTCGACCCGATGTATTACTGGACCGACCGGGAGCCGCCGCGGCGGACGCGGATCGAGCTGCCCGCCGCGCTCGCCCGCGTCTTCCCGCCGCCCCTGTTCAAATACCGCGGCTTCTTCATCAACGACGAGGACCTGTTGACCGGCTGGGCCCCCGGCGAGCCCACGGATCATTGCGCCATCTCGTTCGAGGTGATGAACAAGATCTACGAGACGATCCTGCGGCTCAAGGGCAACCTGGTGGTGCCGGGCACCTGGATCTTTCCTGACGATCCGCAGGTGAAACTCGTGGGCGAGCGCGGGCTGATCCTGACCCAGCACCACGCCATTCCGCTGGGCTTGAATGTCGCGCGCTGGCCGGCCAACGTGCCGTACAACTACTCCACGCACCCGGAAATCCTGGAGCGCGCCTGGAAGAACGCGGTGGCCGCGTACGATCCGCATCAGGAGATTCTCTGGGCGGTCGGACTGCGGGGCCTTTCCGACACCTCCTACGCCACCATGGACCCGAGCGTGGTCGGCAACGACCGACGGCTGGGCCTGCTGATCTCCAAAGCCGTCGCCAAGCAGATTGAAATCGTGCGCGCCGTTCATCCCGACGCCCGGTTCGTCACCAATTTCTGGCGGGAAGGTGCGCGCCTGGTGCACGAAGGCCTGATCCAGATCCCGCCGGAGGTCATCCACGCCTGGGCCGACACGGGTTACGGCGACCCGCAGGACGGCGGGATGGTGGCCCCCGGCGAGGGCGTCTATTACCACGTGGCGATGTACAACGGCCGGGCCAACCAGCTTTCGGAGTTGGTGCCAGTCAGCCGGATCCATGCCGAGCTCGGCCGCTACATCAAGGCGCGGGCCACCGCCTATTTGCTTTTGAACACCAGCGACATCCGCCCGGTCGCGATGACCGCCCGGGCGGTGATGGACGTTGCCTGGGGCGGCGTGCCGCCGGGTGGCGCCGAAGCCTGGTACCGGAACTGGGCGGCCGTGGAATTCGGTGCGGCATCCGCCGACGCGGTGGCCAAGGTGTATGAAGACTATTTCCAGGCGCCGGCGGTCGCCCCCGCCGGACAATGGGGCGCGGGCCACCGCTATGGCGACCAGCTCTACTACGGCGAAGCGCAAATGATGCTGCTCAGCGCGATGGTCAGTGCGCCCTATTACAGCCTTCCGGCCCAGGATCCGAAATGGACGCCGCCGCGCATTCTGGGCCTGGAGCTAAACCCGCAGTCCCCGTTCCATTTCAGCCGCGACACCATGCTCGCGGCCGCCCGCCGCGAGATCGAACAATGCGCCGGCGCGGAGCCGCGCTGGAATGCGGTGTGGCAGGCCGCGCTGGCCGCCGAATCCTCGGTTGAGGCCGACCGCCGGCCGTATTACGGGGCCGAGATGCTGACGATGATCGCCATCAACCGCGACGGCAACCGCATCCTCGACCTGGTGGCGCAGGCCGTCACCGATCTTGATGCCGGTGACAAGACGAAGGCGCGCGCCGCGGCTGCCGCGACGCTGCCGGTCTTCGACGAGATCCAGGCGATGGAAGCCAAAGCGGAATACGGCAAATGGAAACACTGGTACCGCGGCGAATGGCTCGACGGCATCCGGCACACCCGCGCGCTGGTCGGGGATTTCATGCGTTACCTCGACGATCCGATGACCAGCCTGCCGCCCCCGGTGCTTTCCGCCAGTTGGCAGGGCTACTACCACATCATGCACTACGAGGGCAACCGCACCGTCGACGTGCACTGACGCACCGGCGCCGGTGCAGCGGCCGGCCGGGTTTGCGGGCCACCTATCAATTCAAACCACTCCGGACCTTGCGCCGTTGGCGCAGGAGTCCTGCAAGCAGGGAGCTCAGCACCACGGAAGCGGCGCCATAGGCCGACGGCTCGGGCACGGGCGTAATCTGGCGATCCCAAGACTGCCACTGGGCCCCGCTGGGCGTGTAGCCGCTGAAAACAATCCGGCCGAGCGTCGTGGCCCCGGGGTCGGCCAGGGAGTAGAAGTAGTCGGCTGCGTCCGACCAGTTCGTGACGGTCAAAGTGGCGCCCGGGTTGATGGTCAGCGAGGCAAGGCTCAACGTGGACGCGCCGCCGAAATCAAGAATGGAATTGGAGGTGACGGTGAGCGAGCTGAAGCTGGAATCGAAGCCGCCCAGTGCGAGGGTGCCGCCGCTGAGCGTCAGGTTGCCGCCCGAAAGACTGACGTCGGCGCCAAGCGTGAGCGTGCCGGAGCCGGTCTTGGCGAAAGTCCCGGTGTCTCCGCCAGCGAACGAGCCGGCGAAGGTCGTCGAGGTGTTGTCGGTTCCGACCGTAAGTGTGCCGCCGCCCAGGGTCAACTGACCGGCACCGGCCAGCGAGCCCACGGTCGTGCTGTAGTTGTTCAGATTGAAGTTCGCGCCCGCGGCGACGGTCACGGCCGTCCCGGGCAGGACATTACCGGCGCCGAGTTGCAGGGTGCCGGCGTTGATGTTTGTCGCACCGGCATAAGTATCGCTCCCGGCGAGCACGAGGGTGCCGGCCCCGGTTTTGTTAAGAGCGGTGCCTGCTCCGGTAAGGCTCGCGGATACCGTCGCCACGCTACCCGATGCGACGGCGAAGGTGGCCGACGGGTTGACGAAGTTCAGAGTGCCGCCGGAGATGGTGGGGCTTCCCTGGTCGACATAAATGTCGGCGACCTGCTGGGTGCCCGAAACCGTTACCGAATACGCGCCGGTGGCATCCGTACCCGCGCTGAAATGGGCGGTGGCGCCGGCGACCCAACTCGTGGGCCAGGTCGTGGACCCGTCCGCCGTGGTGTTCCAGTTGCGGTTCTTGGAGCCGTTGTTGTCGCTCCAGGGCCCGGAGGGCGAAGGGCCGCCGGCGCCCGCAGTCGCGCCGTTGGTGTCCCAATATAGGACTGTTTGGGCGCGGAGGGATCCAGACAGCAGCGAACCTACAGCCAGGGCCAGCAAAGCTGGTCTGATAAATCCAGCCAAGGCGGCGTTTCGGTACGGGCTTCGGCGGTGCATGTTTTGGATGAACGTGCTTTATATGGCCGCGAGTCCCGCGGCACTAATCGAAAGGAGATTGCAATAGTGAATTTATTGCTAAAACGGACGGCAGGCAGAATTCGTTCGCGGACCTGATTTCCAATGTCTGGGCGCCGTCCACGCCAACCTATCCTGCGGATTATTAGCGACAAAAGACACAGGAAGCGGCAACCGGGAGTCAACGCCCTCTCCCGGCTCAACGGCCCCCGAGACGACGGGACACGCAGACTGCACCCCAAGGAGCCGATTTTCACCGGTGAATTCAGACTTGCTTCCCGGATCGCTGGGCCTTGAGCGCAATTGTTTCACCAACGTCACGTTGATGCCGTCCGTCCGTCGTTTGTGGAGTGTATCTTCGCCCCGTGAACCCCACCGTGCTGTGCGTTGACGACGAACGCGACATCCTGGATTTGCTCACCTATCATTTGACCCGCGCGGGTTGTCGCATCCTGACCGCGAGCAGTGGCCGCGAGGCATTGGCGACCATCCGGGTCGACCGTCCCCACCTGGTGCTGCTCGACTTGATGCTGCCCGACATCGATGGCTTCGGCGTCTGCGAGATTCTCCGTGACGACCCCGCCACCGCCGCGCTTCCGATCGTCATTCTCAGCGCCTGGTCGTCACCGGAATCCCAACGCCTCGGCACCGAGTTCGGGGTGCTCGACTTCGTCCGCAAGCCGTTCAATCCCCACAATCTGGTCGATCGCTTGGCGGCGTTGATGGAGCTTCGAGTGCCGGCAACGCTGCGGTTGGCTGGCTGACGCATCCTTGTCCGGCGTCCGGATTCGGCGATCGCCGATTTTGAGATTCAGGCTTTTGTCCGAGCGGTCTGCAGAGGGTGCGGGCCCGGATCGGTTTTACCCGCCGTCTGATGCACAGCTCGTCCTGACTGATCTGCAGAAGGGTACACCGTGGCCGCGCCGGATCCTCTGCGGTCGTCGGTCTGCGGCGCGCTGAAGCCGTCCCCATCGCCGGCAGCTCTCCGGAGACCCGGACGCCGCATCATTTCTTTTTGGTCATGCTCTGCAGAACACCTTCGAGCTCATTCAATTCCCGACCATAGTTTGCCCAATCGCCCTTCTTCAGATAATCCAGGGCCTGGTGGTAATGGTCCAACGCCTCCTGCGCCTTGCCGGACAGGGGTCCGTTCGCAACTTCGCCGACGGTTTCCTGTTTTTGGACAGGAGAAGCAGCCCCCAAAGAAAACACGGCGCGCAGGGCATCGTCCAGGTTATCGCGCATCTCCAGCCTATCCCCGAGGGCAACGATGACCCGTTTTAGTTCCGGCATCTTGCTTTGTTCCGACTGGAGGTAAACCGGCTCCACATACAGGAAGGAATGCTCGATCGGGATGACCAGCAGATTCCCGCGAATCACGCTGGATCCCATCTGATTCCAGAGAGTCAACTCGGACGAGATGTCAGGCTTTTGGTTGATGCGGGCGTCTATTTGCAGCGGTCCGTAGATCAACTTTCTTTTGGAGAGGCGGTATTCCAGCAATTGGCCGTAATTGGCGCCATCACACCGCGCACAGAGCCAGCCCACCATGTTGTTTTTGCGCGATGGAGTGAAGGGGACCATCAAAATGAACTCCTCCGACGTGGTGCCGGGCAGCCTCATGATGATGTAATAGGGCAGCATCTGCTGCTCCTGCTGGTGGTAAACCTCCTGCGGCAGACTCCACAAATCCTCCTGATTATAGAACACCTGGGGGTCGGTCATGTGGAATGTCCTGAACATGTCCGCCTGGATTTCGAACAGGCTTATCGGATAACGGATATGCGCCCGCAGGAATGCAGGCATCTCGCTGATGGGTTTGAACAGGGTGGGAAAAATCTGCTGGTACGTCCGGATCAAGGGATCTGAAGGATCGATGACGTAATACGAGACGGACCCGTCATAGGCGTCGATGACCACCTTCACGGAATTCCGAATGTAGTTGATCCCGTCGTAGTTTGTCCCGCCGTAAAACGGCTGCGAGTAGGGAAACATGCTCGAGGTGGTATAGGCGTCATGAATCCAGTACAGCTTGCCGTCCTTTCCGACCACCAGGTAGGGGTCGGAATCGTATTGAAGAAACGGCGCGATCGTTTGGTCGCGGTCGGTGATGATTCGATGAAACATGACCCGGCTCGCGCTGGTCATGTAACCGGTCAGCAGGATGTTTATGTCCGAGAATTGCCACGCATAGACCAGCCTGCGGAAAAGGTTGGAAAGCTGCACGCCGCCCTTTCCCTGATAGGAGGCATACACATCCTGGCTCCCGCTCGGATAATCGAACTCTTTGGTCTGGGTATTGACCAGGACATACTGGCTGGTCTGCTCACCATAGTAGATTTCCGGTCGGGTGATGGACAGGACCGCCGAGGCGGGGGGAATGTCCTGCACAATCAGGTTGGGCATGCCATTTTCCGTGGAATCGTTTACCGGGCTCATGACCAGGCCGTAACCGTGCGTGTATTTCATATGCAGGTTGAGCCAGGTCTGGGCGCGGCCGGGCAGCTCCGCTGGCGGCAATTCCCGGGCCGCCAGCGCCACTTCGGTGTACCGGTTCTGGAGATTGTACCGGTCGACATCCACGTTTTGAAAATTGTAATACAGCCGGATTTCCTGCAGCTGTCGGTAGGTGTCGATCAACGGCCGGGTATCCCAGAGCCTGACGTTGTGGATGGTGGAGTCGTTCGCCTCCATTTCGGCATACGTCATGGGTTGCCCCACCGCGAACGGTCTTTCTTCGACCTTGTCCAGGCCGAATCCCAGACGGGTCATCTTAATGTTGTCGCGGATATAGGGTGCTTCTTTGGTCAACTCGCTGGGCTTTACCGCATATTGTTCGACCAACCGGGGATAGATCCACGAAAAGCCGACGAGGACCGCAAGAAAGAGCCCGACCGAATAGAAAACGACCTTCCATTGCCTGAAGAAGGGCACCAGAAAGAGCAGAACCGCGACAATCAAGGAGGCGAGCAACGCGCTCCAGTAGGCGGGGATCTGGGCATGGACATCGGCGTACGACGCACCGTATGCGACACCTGACGTCGAGTACATCAAATGGTAAAGGTTCAGGCGGAACACGAGGGCGATCCCCAGGAATATCAGTCCACCCAGGGCTGCCAGATGGGACCGGGCTTGGGGGTTGACGTAGACGCGGTTTCCCTCGAGGCCGACAGCTTGGTCCACGAGATAGGAGGCCACCACCGCCAGGGAAACGATGACTACGGCAAACAAATACCATGTCTGGAAGAAATCATAGAGCGGCAGGCGGAATACATAGAAACCGGCATCCTTGGAGAAAATCGGGTCGGGGATCCCGAACTTCGAGGCATGCAGAAACTTTAGAAACGTCTCCCAGGCGCCGGATGCCTGGGAACCCAGCATGAACGAAAAAAACAGGATGATCCCCGCCCATGAGTATCGGGCGTATTTGTCGCTGAAGACGACATCCGAGATTCTGACGGGCCGGTCGGCGGGAAGGAGTTTCAACGAGCGGGTGGGGCTTCCACGTCTCCGGGCGATGGCGATGTTCGCCCAGGCAAACGATCCAAAGGCGAGGAAGAAGACCACAAACAACAGGATCCTGGCCCAGAGGATCGTGGTGAATACCCGGCTGTAACCCAGGCTCCGAAACCACAGCCAATCGCCGTAATATCCGACGGCGGTGGAGAACACCACCAGAACGGCTATTAAAAGGATTAGGGACGCGACGAAGACCGATTTGGATTTCATGATAGACGTTCTGAGGGTACGGTCTCGCTGGGAGGCGCCGTGATCGCAGTACCTTATCAGGGTAGCGCGACGGGAGAGCCTTGGCAAACCGAGGCGCCAGCCAACGGGCGCCGCCGAGGCAGGAGCTGGGAAAACGGTCGGCTACAGCCGGCCGGCGAAAAGGGGGATCGCGTGACTGTCTCGCACGACTCTCAATTTGAAAACGGGAGACGGCCCCTCTTGCACGTCCGCGGGTCCACGGCCAGGGGCAAGGAAGAGCGGATGGTGCCGTTGCGCCCCGAACGCGCGGCCGGACTGATTGCGAGGAGCCTGGCTCAGGATTTGGGCGTGGCCCGCCTTCGCTTTTCGAGCTCCGGCGCGGCAGCCCCGCCGCGGCGGCGGGGCTGGTGGACGCTCACGGACTCGAACCGTGGACCCCTAGTGTGTGATACTAGTGCTCTAACCAACTGAGCTAAGCGTCCGGTGCGAAAGGGCCGAAGGTGGCGCCCACGGCCCGGCAAATCAATCCTGTTTTCGCCGCCCTACGGCGACGGCAGGCCGAGCACCTCGAGGGCGCGGACCGCGGCGGCGGTGCGGTTTTCCACCCCCAGCTTTTGAAACACGTTTTGGATGTGCTTCTTCACCGTGTTGAGCGCGGCGCCGAGAATGATGCCGATCTCCGGGCTCGACTTGCCCTGCGTCAGCCAGAACAGCACCTCCGCCTCGCGCGGCGTCAGCCCGAGCTGCTGCAGCGGCTCCGGTCCCGCGAGGTCGACCTTCTCCGCCAGCAGCAGCATGACCGTGCCCGTCGCGCCCCCCTCGGAGAACATCCGCACCGACAGGCGGCTGCGCTCGCGCTCGCACACGAAGGGCGCCGACCGTTGCGGCCCGTCCAGCCAGGCGGCCAGGGGTGCCGGCAGGTGCAGCAGCACCTTGGCCCCGTAGTAGCGCTCGAGCAGATTCCAGGCGAGCTTGGTGCAAAACTGGATGCTGTGATCGCGCGTCGTCACGATCACCGCCTGGTCGAGCGACTGCTGGAGCTGGTCCTCCGCCTCGCGCCGGCGGCGGATCTCGCGTTCCAGCACCTCGTTCTTGCCCACGAGCTCGCGCTGCAGCCGGCGCAGCTCGAGGTGCGCCCGCACCCGGGCCAGCACCTCCTCGGGTTGCACCGGCTTCGTCACGTAGTCGACGCCGCCGGCGGCGAAGCCGGCGACCTTGTCCACGGTCTCGTTCAGGGCCGTCATGAAGAGCACGGGGATGTCGCGGGTGGCGGGGTTGTCGCGCAGGCGCCGGCAGACCGCCAGGCCGTCCATGCCGGGCATGAGCACGTCGAGCAGGATGATGTCGGGCCGCGAATAGCGCAGTTGTTCCAGCGCGCCGCGGCCGCTCTCGGCGACGAGCACGGTGAAGCCCGCGGCCCCGAGGAACTCGAGCAGCAGGCCCAGGTTGGCGGGAACGTCGTCCACCACGAGCAGGGTGGGCCGGGGGGCGGAATCAGGACTCGGCATGGGCGGCAATCAGGCTGGCCAGGCG
>JBJKRD010000014.1:0-8204 GCA_046704925.1 Opitutaceae bacterium
TGCTCGAGCGTCACGGGGTCGATGGCTTGATCGTGACGCCGGAGCTGGAGCGATTCGCGACCCCGGGGATGAACCATGAATGATGCCGCGGCGCTCGGGTCCAAGCGCCTCGCCGCGGCCCTCGGCCAGGGAATTCAGAGGCCGAAAGGCATCCTGGTCTTGGTGCTGGGCTCCCTCGCGATTCTGGGTGGCCTGAAGAACGGATTCTCACTTGTCGCACCGGGCTTCAGCGCGGCCGTGCTCGTTGCGATCGTGATCGACGCACCGATCATCCGGGTGACCAAGGGCCGTTGGGAATTCCCGAGCGGGGCGCTGCTGACCGGGATGATCGTGGCGATGATCCTGAGCCCGCGCGCTCCCTGGTATGTTGCCGCCGCGACGTCGGCCTTTGCGGTGATCAGCAAACTCCTGTTCCGGGGGCGCACCGCCAATATCTTCAATCCGGCGGCGCTCGCGCTGGTGGCGAGCTTTTACGTATTCCATTCCGGACAGGAATGGTGGGGGGCGGTGCCGGAAATCGGGCCATTCGCGGTCCTGGCCCTGGTGGGGGGCGGCGCCATTGTCGCGCGCCGGGTGAACAAAATCCCGCTGGTGCTGGTGTTCCTCGGCGGCCATTTCGCGCTCTTCACCGCTGCCGCGTTCGCCGGCGACCCGCGCAAGGTCGCCGAAATTTTCCGGGCGCCCGACCTGCAGGCGGCGTTGTTCTTCGCGTTTTTCATGGTGACCGATCCGCCGACTTCGCCGCCGCGGCCTCGCGATCAGTGGGTGTTTGGCCTGATCGTCGCGATCGCCGCCTTCGCCATTTTCGAGTGGACCGGCGCGGTCCACTTTTTGCTCTCGGGTCTGTTGGTCGCGAACCTTTGGGAAGCCTGGCGGCGCCGTTCGTGCCAAGGCCGGGCGTTGCCCGGCAGGTTTTGACGCTTGCCTGGGTTTTGGCCGCTGGCGCAGCGGGGCTTCGTGGCGAGAGGAACGAAGTTGGTCAACGAAATCCCTTAGTGATTGGTGATCCACGAAAGTTGGCCGGTTTTCCATGCCGTCGGTGACGGGTTCGTGTCCCGCCCGCCGCGGCAAATCCCAGAGCGAAATTGAGTCGGTGAGAATTGGCTTGTTTGGAAAATTGTACAGTGCTTGGGTCGACCTTGAGTCAGCCGATGTCGTCCGGACTTTGACTTGCTGGTAGCAGGTAACCCCTTCGGCCTTAAAACCCATGAAACGGAGGTTGAACAAGTGCTTCCTGCTGCTCTCCGCAGCCGTCGGATTGCTGGAAGTTTGGGCGAGAGCGGATGGTCCGCGGTATCGGGTCACCGATCTGAGCGCGCATTTCCAACCGGTCGCCATCAACGATTCAGGGGAAGTTGTCGGAGACCAGTTACTGCCCGATGGCAAATACCACGCATTTCTATTTTCGAAAGGACGGTTGCACGACCTGGGGACGTTGGGTGGCCCGAACAGCTCCGCCGTTGGGATCACGGCGGATGGCGTGGTAGTCGGGAATTCAGACGAGACTGAGGAAATGCTCGGGCCAAGCCGTCAGCGTCGTCGCTCGCCTTTCGTCTACAAGAACGGACGAATGCGCCCGCTCCGTCTGAGTGGCGAATCGACTTTCCCCGGCAGCTGCACGGTGTGTGACGTCAACGACCAGGGTCAATTCGCCATTGAATTGAAGTTCCAACAAGCCGCAATTCTCTCGAATGGCGTTATTGTCCGCTTGGGGACTTTTGTGCCCAAGGGCGTCGGTTTTCAAATTGGATGGAGCATAGCGAGCGACGGGACTCGAACGCCGGAGATCTCGTACCACGAAGGTTACACTATTCCACGCCGGATCAACAGCTCCGGCGAGATAATCGGCACGGCCGCCACGCGCGACGGCGAAAGCGCATTCCTATACTCCAAAGGCGTACTCCAAAAGCTGGATGGGATGGGAGCCAGCGACATTAATGCGGCCAGTGTGATTGTCGGCGCGTTTCGCGCGCAGGATGGATCCCGTCATGCGTGCCTGTATACGCAGGGCAAGATAACTGATCTCGGTATTCCACCTGGCTTCAAAGACGGCAGTGCCGAAGGGATCAACGACGCTGGAGAAATCGTGGAAAACGGCACCACTGTCACCGGAAGCGGTTTTTTGTCCGTCGGCGTCTATAGCCGACCCTTTCTGTATGCCGGCGGTCACTGGATCGACTTGACGGATCGAGTCGATTTCGGCGGCACTATGCTCAAGTCACTTTATGATGCGACACGCATCAATGCCCGCGGGCAAATCATCGGCAAGGCAGTGGGTCAAAGTGGGATCCATGGCTACTTGCTCACACCCGTCGATTTGGCCGCAAGCAACTGATGCTTGAGGTGGAACAGGCGCGGGCGATCGACGATTCTGCGAGGCAACGCCGTATTCCCAGGCGAGTTCTCCTGGCTCTGGCAAGCTGGGGCCCGACATCCAGCTTGCTCGCCACCCAACAATACGCCGCAGGCTACGCTCTGCTCCCAAGTGGCGTGGCGAGCGCTGCCACACAGATCTTTTGCTGCGCGTGAAATCTTCTTCTACTGCCGCAGGTGCAGGATCACCTTGGCCAGCATGCGCCGGCGGGCCCACGGCCCTTTCTTTCGCGCGGCGATCTGATCCATCAAGTCTTCGGCCGTCTCGGGCGGAACCACCTCCGGGCTCTTCTTCCGCAGACGCACGGCCTCGGACGGGCAGGTCGAAACGCACAGGCCGCAGCCGATGCACCGATGCAGGTTGACCCTGGCGGTGTCCGTGGTGCGCGGCAGCGTGATGGCGTTGACCTGGCATCGGGTCACGCAGGTGCCGCAATGCGAGCAAGCCGCCGAATCCACCTCCGCATAGAAATTGCTGGTCCAGAAATCCAGGGGATGCGGCAGCGATTTCTGCAGCGATAGCATCCCACAACAGCACCCGCAGCAGGAGCAGACGAACTCCGGATGCCGGGCGTTCGCCGGCTGCAGGACCAGGCCGTCGTCCTCGTTCTGCCGGAGGAGATCCATTGCCTCGCCTCGCGTCAGTTCGCGTCCATGGCGGCGGCGCCGGACCGCGGCCGCCATGCCGCCGAAGGTCAGGCAGGTTTCCAGGCGCGACGTCTGTCGGCAGGGCTGGTGCTGGAGGGCTTTTCGCTGACGACAAATGCAATTGAGAACGACGAAGGGACCGGGCGACTCCCCGACGATCGCGCGGATCTGATCGTAGGTGGCGACGGCGTGATCCGTCGGGATGCTCTGATCGACGGGGACGGTCCGCATCTGCGGCGGGCTCACTGCCAGCAGCGACGAGCCGTAGGCCAGGGTCTTCAAGTAGGGGTCGGCGTCCGCCACGAATTCCGGCGTGAGTTCGCCGTCCTGGGCTTCGTACATGCCCACGACCATCGGCAGCAGGTGCCAATGGCTGAGGCCGTCCTTTTCCCGCCACCCGATCGCTCCTTTTTGAAACATGGCTTCGAGCAGTTGCCGCGTCTGGTCGGCGGAAAATTCGAGGGCGGTCCGCGTGACGATGGTTTCCGTCGGCGTCGGTTGATGCGAAAGATGGAGCGCCACGCGGGCCTCATCGGGCCGGAACATCCGCCGGAGAAAGCGCCGGTCGGCGCCCAACCACGCAGCGGGAAAACCCACGGGCTGGCGGTCAAGATGTCGCTGGAGGCGGCGGTAGATCCGGTCCTGATGGTTCACGACGAAACTCCTTTCCGGCGGGCATGCGGTCGGCCGTTCGCCACGTGTAGCCGCGGGGCGGAGAGACCGCGAGACCAATGTGGGCCACGGCCGGGTTGCGCGGCACCGGACGGCGCCCGGAGCGTTGGCGTCGGGACGGGCAGACTGCTTGCGTCTTGCCGCGGCCGCGTTTTGCGGGACACTGGCCGCATGGTCAAAATCACCGGCGAATATCAGGGGGACCTGCATTGCACGGCGACCCACGGGCCGTCCGGGCGCACCTTGGAAACCGACGCGCCGGTGGACAACCGCGGACGCGGCGAGGCGTTTTCCCCGACGGACCTGATGGCCACCGCGCTCGGCACCTGCATCCTCACGACGATCGCGCTCGCGGCCCGCCGCCGTGATTTGGAACTCAAGGGCGCCAGGTTCGAGGTGGAGAAGGAGATGTCCACGGACATGCCGCGACGCATCGTCCGCCTGACCACGCACATCTGGCTGCCGCTGCCGCGGAGCGTGGATCCCGACGACGAACTGGAACGCGCCGCGCGCACCTGCCCGGTGCACAAAAGCCTGCATTCCTCGATCAGCGTGCCGGTGGTGTTGCACTGGCAGGACTGACCCAGCCGGCCCGGAGGCCGGGCCGGATTCAGCCGGGGCCGGCCAGGTGGTATTCGGAGTTGAAGATCAGTTCGATCCGTCCGACCCACACTCGGACCTTGATCTTGCCTTGATTCGCGCCCGGAGCGGCGGGCACGGCCCGACCCTCGATGCGGCGGGCGCCGCCGCCGCTGTTGACGGCGCGGCCCTTGAAATGGACCACTTCACCCTGGCGCAGGCGCTGGAGGTCGGCGTCCGGAAACTCAATCGAGATATGGCCGTGCTCGTTGTAGAAGAAGAACGGGAAGACGCGCGCCCGGTAGTCTGACGTGAAAGTTCCCGCATCCCGGACGAACGGGGAGAGGGTGAGGCTCACGCTGCCGATATAGATCGACGTCTTGGTCGGATCCACGGTGATCCGGGAGTCGGGTCGGGGCGATGACCGGCTGGGCGGCGCCCCGGACGTGGCGGGAGGCTCGGCCGCCGCGGTCATGGCGAGGACGGCGACGAAAGCGGAGAACCAGGCGACCCGGAGCACGGGCCCACTCTGCGTTCCGACTCCGGTCCGGCAACCAATCTTTCTAATTGCCCCGGTTCGCCCCGGGGAAATGATCGACCGCGCCGATGGCCAGCAAATCACAAGCGACTTGGGGCGGACGTTTCACGACGAAACCCACCGCCCTCATGGTGAGATTCAGCGAGTCCGTCTCGCTGGATCGGCGTCTGGCCGCGTTTGATCTCCAGGGCAGCCAGGCCCACGCAGCGATGCTCGCGCAAGTCGGCCTGATATCGACCGAAGAACGCGATGCCATCCAGGCGGGGCTCGCCGACATCGGACGGGAGATCGCGAGCGGCCGGTTCCGGTGGGACGCGGGGCTGGAGGATGTGCACATGAACATCGAGCAGGCGCTCACACGCCGGGTGCCGGCGGGGGCCAAGCAGCACACCGCCCGCAGCCGGAACGACCAGGTGGCAGTGGACATGCGCCTCTTTCTCAAGGCCGCGTGCACGACGCTCCAGGCGCGCGTGCGTGCGGTGGGCCGCGCCCTGCTGGCCGCGGCCGAGACGAATCGGGACGTGTTCATTCCGGGGTACACTCATTTGCAGCGGGCCCAGCCGGTGCCGCTGGCGCACCATCTGCTCGCGTGGCTGGAAATGTTGGAACGCGACCACGGGCGGGTCGCCGAGGTCGCCGATCATGCAAACTGGTGCCCGCTCGGTTCCGGTGCCCTCGCCGGCACCACGCTGCCGATCGACCGGGAATGCACGGCCCGGGCGCTCGGTTTTGTGGACGGCCGGGGCCGTCCGCGCCTCACCCAGAACTCCATGGATGCGGTGGCCGACCGGGATGTGTTCATCGAATTCGCGTCGGCGTGCGCGCTGATCGGGGTGCATTTCTCCCGGATCGCCGAGGATCTCGTCCTGTGGTCGAGCGCGGAGTTCGGCTTCGTGGCGCTGCCCGACGCCTATTGCACCGGTTCGTCGCTGATGCCGCAGAAAAGGAATGCCGACGCCTGCGAACTGCTGCGCGGCAAGGCTGCCCGGCTGCAGGGCAATCTGCACACACTGCTCACGCTCGTGAAAGGGCTGCCGCTCACCTATAATCGCGACCTGCAGGAGGACAAACAGCCGGTGTTCGACAGCTTTGATCAGACGGATCTTTGCCTCGAGGTGCTGGCGGAGGTCTTGACCGGGCTGCAGGTGAACCGCGAGCGATGCGCGGCCGCGGTGGCCGACCCGGCGTTGCTGGCCACCGATCTCGCCGACTACCTGGTGCGCCGGGGCGTGCCGTTCCGTAAGGCGCACCATGCGGTCGGGGCGGCGGTGAGGCTCGCCGAGGCGCAGGCGGTGCCGCTCGATCGCCTGACGCTTGCCCAGATGAAAACGGTGCACGAAGCGTTTGCGGCCGATTGGACCGAGGTTTTCAGCCTGACGCGGGCGATGGCCCGGCGCAAGGGGCCGGGAATGCCGGGTCCGGGTCCGCTGCGGCGCCAGTTGGCCCGCTGGAAGCGGCGGCTGGGCGATGACCCGAAGTGAGGCGGCCCGGCTCCGGCATGCCGCCAAGCCGGGCGCCGCCATCCGGTACCGATGAAGCTGCCGAGCCTGTTCCCGACCCGGAAAAGCGATCCCGAGCTTTATCCGTTCCGGCACGGGCTGGTTTTCTCGTTCTTCAATGCCCTCACGTGGCAGGTGGCGATCGGCACGCCCATGGTGCTGTTCGCCGAGCGGCTTCGCGCCTCCACGCTGCAGGTGGGGTTGGCTTATTCGTTCGTTTTTCTCCTGACGCCGGTGCAGGTGGTGGCGACGGCCCTGATCCCCCGCTTCGGCTTCAAGAAGCTGACGCTGTTGGGGTGGGGCGGCCGGCGCTATTTTCTCCTGATACCCATCGCGCTCTCGTTCCTCGCGCCAGCGTCACCGCAGCCGTGGATGATCAACCTCCTGGTGGTCAGCGTATTCTTCTTCTGCCTGTTCCGCGCGGTCGGGGCCTCGGCCATCATCTCGTGGTTGTACGGCCTCGTGCCGGAGAACGCCCAGGGAAGGTATTTCGCGAACGACCAACTGATCTCGGCCACCGCGAGTATCGCCATGTTGATCGTAAGCGTGGCGCTGTTCACCTGGTTGCCGCCCTACACGGCGCTGCTGATCCAGTATGCCATGTCCCTGACGGGGTCCACCTGGGCATACCGGGCCCTCAAGCGGCTGCCGGACGCGCCGGCGCCGCGGACGCTTCGTTTGAGTACCGTGTTGCACGACACCCCGCGGCACCTCTTTCGGGCGTCGGCATTTCGTCCCTACCTTTGGCTGGCCGTCTGGTGGTACGTGATCAGTACGCCGATTCCGCCGTTTGCGGCCTATTTCCTCAAGGTCGTGCCGCGGTTGGGGTCGGGGCAGATCATGATGTTCGAGGTCCTGCGCTACACGGGCGTGATGCTGGCCGCCTGGTTGTTGCGCCGGCGGATCGACGTGACCGGAGCGCGGCCGTTCCTGCTGGTCGCGTTGGGACTCTACGCCGTGGTAGCCACATTCTGGTGGGTGTATCTGCGTACCGGCGGCACGGGAACCGCCGGGATCTTCCTGGTCTACTTCCTCCTGGGCTTAGGGGCGACGTGCTGGACCGTGGCCAACTTGAGCTACCTGCCAAAAGTGACCCCCCGGGGGGATCGGACATTGATGGTGGCCCTCCATGGCGCGGTCACCGCGTGCCTTGGCGGTACGGCCCCCGTGATTTGGGGTGGATTTCTGAAGACCCGCCTCAATGGGGCGCCGTCGGTCGATGTGGGGGTGTTCGAGATCTTCTTCATCACGGTCTTGGCCAGCGTGGTGTTGTTGTCGCCCTTGGTGGCGAAGCTGGCCGAGGATCGGGCGACGCCGGCGGAACCGCTGGTCATTGGCAATGCGATGCTGCGCCCCTTCCGCGCCGCCACCTATCTGGCGAGCTTGATTGACCTGCCCAGCCTGAAACGCCCCAATCCTTCATCGGTGGAGAAATGATCCGCCGGCTGCGGACAACTCCAGAGCGCCATGGCCAGCATTCGCATTCTATCCGATCGCGTCGCGAACCAAATCGCGGCGGGTGAGGTCATTGAGCGGCCCGCGGCGGTGATCAAGGAATTGGTGGAAAACAGCCTCGACGCCGGCGCCACGCGGATCGAGGTGGAATTTCGGAGCGGTGGCCGCGCCTACCTCCGGGTGGAGGACAACGGCGGCGGAATGACCCGCGACGACGCGTTGCTGTCGCTGGAGCGCCATGCCACGAGCAAGATCGCGGACGTGGGCGACTTGGAACGGCTGGCGACTTTTGGCTTTCGCGGCGAGGCGCTGCCGTCGATCGCCAGCGTGTCGCGGTTCGAACTGCAGACGCGGACGCCCGGCGACGAGGCGGGCACCGAGATCCTGGTCAACGGCGGCAAATTCGTGCACGTGCGCGAGTGCGGCCGGCCGGTGGGGAC
>JBJKRD010000015.1:0-6840 GCA_046704925.1 Opitutaceae bacterium
GGTCAAGCTGTCGTGCGAGATTCGGCGCCGAAACGGATCACAACCTTTGGAGGCGGGGTCCGGGTCGGCGGTGCGGCTCGAGGCAGGCGCCGTTGTCCGGAGGTGACCGACGGATTACGGCGACCGGTCGGGCGGGAAGGCCGGAGTTGAATCCGGTCCGGCTATCAGGGGTTCGATTCGTGGATCTCTTGGTAAAGCCAGGCGCGGGCGAACGCCCACCAGCGCTTGGCGGTGGGCGGGGAAATGCCCAGCGTCAGCGCCGCCTCATCGATCGTCAGGCCCGCGAAGTAGCGCAGTTTCACCAATTCCGCCTTGGGAGCATCGATCTGCGCCAACTGGTCGAGCGCCTCATGCACGGCCAGCAACTCGCCGTCGTTCTCCGAGGGGGCCGGCAGCTCGAGATCGTCCACATCGAGACGCTCTTGGCCACCCCCATGACGGACGGCGTGCCGCCGGCGCGCCCGGTCGATCAGGATCCGGCGCATCGCCTCGGCGGCCGCGCCGAAGAAAGGGGCGCGATTCTGCCAGGTGGGCTGCTCGTCGCCGCCGAGGCGCAGCCACGCCTCGTGCACGAGCGCGGTGGGCTGAAGGGTTTGCCCGCCCGGTTCGCCGGCCATCTTGGCCGCTGCGATCCGGCGCAATTCGTCATAAACCAGCGGCAGCAGCCGGTCGGTCGCCTGGGGATCCCCGCGCTCCATCTGCTGGAGGACAAGCGTGAGGTCGCTCACACGAGGCGGAATATCGAACGACCCGGAAGAAATGAAGCGCTAAATTTGGGCCGGGACCGGTCGGGATCGTTGTCCGTCGTCGCACCCGCGCCAGCTCGACCAACCTCGGTTGCCAGTGGGGCGCCGAGGCCGGGGAATTCCAGGTCCCATCCGGCCAGAGGTTCAGGAGGGCAGGCGGCGCCGGGAGCCGCATACCAGCCCTCGAGGCAGGCCCTGGGTCTTCGACGGCATCTCCAGTGCGGCCGGGCCGGATGGCCAATCCCCCGCATCCATCATTGACACGGCGGCGGAGGAGCCATGGGGCCCGGTGCGCGGGGTCGGGCCCCCAGGCCGGCGCCGGGAGCGGTTGCCGGGGCCAAGAGGCCGCACCCCGCAATCCCGCTCAGAATTCCTTCAGCTCGGCCTTCACCGCGGCGTCATCGGCCGGGTCCTCTGGGATCCGCATGCCATAAAAACTCCGGTACACGAACCACAGCCCGACCACGAAGATGGCGCCGCCGATGAGATATTTGAGGTCATTGTTGGCCATCTTGACGGCGATCTCCACGGCGAGGAGGCCGAAAAGTGTGGTGAACTTGATCACGGGGTTGAGCGAAACCGCCGAGGTGTCCTTGAACGGATCGCCCACCGTGTCGCCCACGACCGTGGCGGCGTGCAACGGGGTGTTTTTCTGGCGGAGGTCGACCTCGACGATCTTCTTGGCGTTGTCCCAGGCGCCGCCCGCATTGGCCATGAAGATGGCCTGGAAGAGGCCGAAGAAGGCTATCCCGATCAGATAGCTGATGAAAAAGTACGGATCGAAGAACGGCAGGGCGAGGGCGAAGCAGAAGATGACGACGAAGATGTTGATCATGCCGCGCTGCGCATACTGCGTGCAGATCTTCACGATCTCCTTGGAATCCTTGGTCGTCGCGGTGGCGGCGTCGAGGCGCATGTGCCGTTTGATGTAGACCACCACGCGGTAGGCGCCGGTGACCACCGCCTGGGTCGAAGCGCCGGTGAACCAGTAGATGACGGCTCCGCCCATGATGAGGCCGAGTATCATTTCCGGATGCACGAGGCTGAGCTTCTCGACGACGTCGCCGAACGCCCGGTCGAGCAGCAGGATGATGCCGAACACCATGGTGGTGGCGCCGACGACGGCGGTGCCGATGAGCACGGGCTTGGCCGTGGCCTTGAAGGTGTTGCCCGCGCCGTCGCCTTTTTCGAGCGACAGCTTGGCGTGCTCGAAATCCGGCGTGAAACCAAAGTGCTTTTCAATTTCGGCGGCGATACCCGGGCGCTTCTCGATCTGCGAGAGCTCGTAGACGGACTGCGCGTTGTCGGTCACGGGCCCGAAGCTGTCGACGGCGATGGTGACCGGGCCCATGCCCAGAAAGCCGAAGGCCACCAGGCCAAAGGCAAAGATCGGCGCGGCGAACCGCAGTGATGCCGGCATGAGGGCGGTCACCGCGGGATGCTGGGAAAAATGGTAGGCCAGCACCATGAGCGCAAGGATCACCATGCCTTTCCAGAAGGCCGAGAAGTTGCCCGTCACGAAGCCGGAGAGGATGTTGAGCGAGGCGCCCCCCTGCCGGGAGGATGTGACGATTTCGTGCACGTGGCGGGACTTGGTGCTGGTGAACACCCGGGTGAACTCGGGGATGAGCGCGCCGGCGAGGGTGCCGAGGCTGATGATCACGGAGAGGCTCAGCCACAGGCCTTCATGCCCCGGCAGATTGCCCAGCAGAAGGTACGATGCCAGGAACGTCACGAGAATCGAAACGACCGAGGTGATCCAGACAAGGTTGGTGAGCGGTCCCTCGAGGTCGAAGTCGCTGTTCCGCCCGTAAATCGTCCGGCACATCCCATCGTTGAGGACGTAGGACCCCAGCGAGGTGAGGATCATCAGGATGCGCATGGCGAAGATCCAGACGATCAACGTGCCGCAGATCACCGGATCGTGGATCAGCGCGAGCGCGAGGAAGGCGATGAGCGCGACGCCGGTGACGCCGTAGGTCTCGAAGCCGTCGGCGGTGGGGCCGACGGAATCGCCGGCGTTGTCGCCCGTGCAGTCGGCGATGACGCCCGGATTGCGCGGGTCGTCCTCCGGCAGTTGGAAGACGATCTTCATGAGGTCGGCCCCGATGTCGGCGATTTTGGTGAAGATGCCGCCGCAGATGCGCAGCGCGCTCGCCCCCAGCGACTCGCCGATGGCGAAACCGACGAAGCAGGCGCCCGCCAGCGCCGGCGGGATGAACGCGAGGATGCCGATCATGAACAGCAGTTCGATCGACACCAGCAGCAGGCCGACGCTCATGCCCGAGCGCAGCGGGATGTTCAGGGTGGCGAGCAGGTTGCCGCGCAGGGCGGAGAAGGCGGTCCGCGAGTTGGCCACCGTGTTGATGCGGATGCCGAACCACGCCACCCCGTAGCTGCCGAGGATGCCGAGCACCGAACAGAGCAGGATGATGCCGACGTTGGTGAACGGCTCGTGCGACAAGCCGGCAAAATAATAGGTGATGCAGATGGCGATCAGGCCCCACAGGCCGATCAGGAACCGACCCTGTTGTTGCAGATACGTTTTGCAGGTCTCCCAGATCACGGTGGAGACTTCGGCCATCGCCGGATGGACGGGCAGTCGCCGGGTCTGCAGATATTGCCACAGGCCGAAGAGCATGCCGAGGGCGCACACGGCGATGCCGGCGTACAACACGGCGAAGCCCGACAGGTTTCCACCCGGAAGCCGGAAGGAAACGGCGTGCAGGTCCGGAAGCTCAATGTGCGCTTCATTGGCCCGCGCGACGGGAATGGAGCAAAGACTGGCGGCAGCCAGCAACAACAGCTGCCGGAAGGGTAGCTTGGTCATGGGGAGTGACGGACTAGAAAGCTGGCAAAAGCGTTTGTTCGCTGTGCGGCCGAAAACAGCCACGAAGTCCGCAAGAGCCGGTTACGGCATTGATGCAGTTGGGTAAGTGTCGTTCAGGCATGCGGAAAAGAAGACGGAGTTGGCCGGAGTGCAACCCGCACGCACCGAATTCCCGCCGGTGGCATCGGGCCCATGCGCCCTTCGGGAGCACCGCGCCGAGCGTCAGGACATCTTCAGCGGGAGATGTCCCGCTGGGTCAGCACCTTAAAACCGCGGTGGCCGAGCGCCTGCGCGCCGATCTCGGGATCCTCCACATGCAGCACGAAGGCCGACCGGTTCTCAGGGCGCCGCGCGAACGCGTAAACGTAATGAATGTTGATCTCCGCCTCCAACAGCGCGGCCAGCACCTGCTTCAGGCTGGCTTCGCCGGTCATTTCCACGGCGAGGATGTCGCATTCGCTGCAGGGAAACTCGTTGCGGGCGAGAAGCTCCCGGGTCCGGTCGGGATCGTCGACGATCAAGCGCACCATGGCGCTGTCCGTCATGTCCAGCACCGTGATCGCGATGATGTGCACGTTGCTCATCGCGAGCAGCGAAGTGAGGTCGTAAAGCCGCCCCACCCGGTTCTCGGTGAACACGGAGAACTGCTTGACGGGATCGGCGGAAATGGTCGTGTCGGCCATGAAGCGAAACAACTGAAGGTCGCTCCAGCGTGGTTCAACCGCGCGGAGGGGTCAACCCCGCGGCGGCACCCGGCGGGGCCGCCCGGTCGGCGTGCCCGCAGACCCGTTCGGATTGCCCGGCGCCACGCCGACCGGAGCTTGAGCGGAGCGCGACCGCCTGTTAGGGCTGCCGGTGATGTCCGGAGTCCCCACAGCGAACCCGCCGACGCCGGATCCGGCCGGCAGCCTCACGGCGCGGGCGGGCCGGAGCGCGGGCCTGGTGCTGCGGGGGGTGTTGCTCAATGTGCTGCTCGCCGGCGTGAAGCTGGCGGCGGGGGTCATCGGCCGGTCGCAAGCGCTGATTGCGGACGGCGTGGAATCGCTGCTGGACATCTTCTCCTCCCTCATGGTGTGGGGGGGATTCCGGATCGCGTCGCGCCCGGCCGACGCCGACCACCCGTACGGCCACGGGAAGGCCGAGCCGCTGGCAGCACTGGTCGTGGCCGTCTTCATTTTCGCCGCCGCCACCTGGATCGCGGTGCACAGCGTGGCGGGGATCCGGCACCCCGGGATGCCGCCCAACTGGGCGACGCTGGTCGTGCTCGTGGTCGTCGTGGTCACCAAGGAGTTTTTCTCCCGCCGGATGCTGCAGGCGAGCCGGGCGGAGGGCAGCTCGGCGTTGCAGGCCGAGGCGTGGCATCACCGCTCTGACGCGCTGACATCGGCCGCGGCATTCGTCGGCATCAGCATCGCGGTGATCGGAGGGAAGCGTTATGCCTCGGCGGACGCCTGGGCTGCGCTGGCGGCGTGCGGCGTGATCACGTACAACGGCGTGGGCATCGCGCGGGCGGCGTTGCGCGAGGTGATGGACGCCGCGGTGTCGCCGGAGGTTGAACGCCAGGTCCGCGCCGTGGCGGCGGGAGTGGCGGGCGTTCGCCGCGTGGAAAAATGTCGCGTGCTGAAGAGCGGCCTGAGCTATCTCGTCGATATCCATGTCCACGTCGACGGCGATCTCTCGGTGCGCCGCGGTCATGAAATCGCGCATGCGGTCACCGAGGCGCTGTTGCATGCGCCGCTGGCGGTGACGGACGTGGCGGTGCACATTGAACCGGCGGCCGATCCGCCGCCGCCGTGAGGCGGCTTCAGCGGAAACGCTGGGCGAACTTCCAGCCGGCATAGACGCCGGCCATCGAGCCGAACCCGCTGATGAAGTAGGCGGTCCAAATGCCGAACTTCATACCCAGAAACCAGCCCACATAGCTGCCCACGGTCGCGCCGGTAAAGATGCAGAGTTTAATCATCGCTGATCGAGGGACGCCGCGGCCAAAAAAACAAGCGGAGCGCCAGCTTCCGGCGGCTCGGGTGTTCCTGCAACCCCAACCCGGGGAATGGGCGCCCCCGAGGCGGAACTTTACATGGCATTCACGCTTCCGGGCGGCAACCGGAGCCGACCCGGCCTCGCGACGCGCCAAAGCGCGCTGGTGAGGTCCGACTGCAGGCGAAAACGACGGGTGGATCCGCCGGACTGAAGGGGAACGAATTCGGACCGACTCAAGCGGATCGAAGCGGCGCCGGCCCAAGGTAATGATGGCAGGAGTGCGACGGGCGACGCATTGACCGCAGAACGGGAGGTATGGTCGCGCCAAGATGGTGAAGCGCCGCCGATTCTTTGGTGACAATGGCGGTTCGGCTGCCGGGCGCTTAGGGAAGGTCATTGACCCTAATGCAGCTAATGCTCCCGCAAGCGCATCTACTCCATCATGATCGGAGCCTTTCCGGTTTGCCACCCCTCCCATGGGTTTTACGGTCGGCACCAAATGAACCCGAGCCAGCCATCGCCTCAACGGACCACCACCGTTCGACTCCGGGAATGGGTCGACGAGGTAACCAAGCTTTGCCAGCCGGAGCAGGTCCATTGGGTGGACGGATCGCCGGAGGAAAACGATCGACTTTGCGCGCAGGCAGTGGCGAACGGCACGTTCATACCGCTGAACGAAAAGCTGCATCCCGGCAGTTTTCTCGTCCGCTCGGATCCCGGCGACGTGGCCCGGGTCGAGGAGCGCACGTTCATCTGCGCCCGTACGAAGGCGGACGCCGGTCCGACCAACAACTGGATGGATCCGACCGAGATGAAGGCGACCCTGGCGCACCTGTTCGCCGGCGCGATGCGGGGCCGCACCCTTTACGTGATCCCGTTTTCGATGGGCCCGATCGGCTCGCCGATCAGCCGGATCGGCGTCGAACTCACGGACTCGATCTACGTGGTGGTTAACATGCGCATCATGACCCGCGTCGGCGCCGCGGTGTTGGCCGAGATCGAGCGGGGCGCGCCGTTTGTGCCGTGCCTGCATTCGGTGGGGGCGCCGCTGGCTCCCGGACGGGCGGACATTCCGTGGCCCTGCAACCCGACGAAGTACATCGTGCACTTCCCGGAGCCGCGCGAAATCTGGTCGTTCGGTTCCGGCTATGGCGGCAACGCGCTGCTCGGAAAGAAGTGTTATGCGCTGCGCATCGCGTCCACCATGGCGCGCGACGAGGGCTGGATGGCCGAGCACATGCTCATCTTGGGCGTCGAGAGCCCGGCCGGCGAGAAGACGTATGT
>JBJKRD010000016.1:0-7156 GCA_046704925.1 Opitutaceae bacterium
TGCAGCAGGTTGCTCTTGAGGTGTCCCACGCGGCCGGAGGGTACCACGCTCTCGTGAACGAAGTCGCCCATCCACTTGGCTTTGCCGCGCTCGTAGAGCCGCACCTTGCGGTCGGGATACCAGCCCGAATGAAAGATCCACTTGCCGAGATAGAGCGCGAGGCGCGGCATGGTATACGCGTCGTACTGCGGGCCAGTCTTCTTGAGGGCCCAGATCTCGGCCTCCAGGGCTTCACTCAAGACCTCGTCGGCGTCGAGCGAGAGGATCCAGTCATGCGCCGCCTGCTCGGCCGCCCAGTTCTTCTGTGCGGCGTAACCCAGCCATCCGGCTTCGATGACGCGGACCCCCAGATTCTGCGCGAGTTCGACGGTGCGGTCGACCGATCCGCTGTCCACGATGAGGATCTCGTCAGCGCAGCGCAGGCTCTCGATGGCCCGGACGATGTTGCGCTCCTCGTTGAGCGTGATGATCGTCGCTGTGATCTTCATGAGGGTCAGAGTCCGCCGGCGCGGATCGGATCCAGGGTGAAGCAGAGCAGGAACACAACCAGGGCAATCCAGCCGAGCGTCCGGCGCCCGGGCGACAGGTCGGTGGGGTCGTGAACCACCGGATGACTGCGTCCGAGCAGCAGCAGCACGATGGCCCAGAACACCCAGCCCCACCAGAAGCGGTAGAGCGGCAGCATGAGCACGCAGATCACCTTCGAGACAGCCCGATGGCGCCGCGGGAAGAAGGAGTACAGGATGTGGCCGCCATCCAACTGTCCGATGGGCAACAGGTTCAGGGCCGTGGCGAACATCCCGATCCACGCGGCCCGCGCGATCGGGTGCAGGTACAGATCCGCGGACGCAACTCCGGGGAAGATCGCCTGGCGGAGCAGCCATTCGAGCCCCGGGACGCCGAACTGCAGGCTGCCCTGGTGTGCGATTCCGGGAATCACCTTAGAAAGCGCAATGCCCACCGAAAGGGCTGGAAGGAGCAGCACAAATCCGGCGAGCGGACCCGATACGCCGATATCGAAGAGGACCTTCTTCGAGTAGATCGGCGACCGCACCCGGATGAAGGCGCCGAACGTGCCGAGAAAGGGCGACGGCATGAAGTAGGGCAGGCTGGCGTCGACGCGGTGGTACATGGCAGCCAGGTAATGGCCGAACTCGTGCGCCAGCAGAATGCCGAGCAGGGTGACCGAAAACGGCAGACCCGCCAGCAGCCCCATCGGGTGGCGCCAGATCGCCACGTACATGTCGAAGCTGTTGTCGATGTCGAACGGCAGATTGCGGTCAAAAGCCGACTGCATCGCCGCGCCGACTACGGTGGCAGTCAGCATGGTGGCTGCAAACAGCAGACAATACAGCCAATACCGCTCGCGAGTGCGGGGGGGCGAAATGACGTAAGTCTCTTCTGTGCCGTCTTCGGCAAAGAACGGGTACGGCTCAGGCGAGAAATCCCTAGAGGACACGATGAACGGCCACGTGCAGCGGCTATTACTGCAGCGTCTGTAACTCCTTGCCGGGCTTGAATCGCACGGCTTTGCCGGGAGGAATCGAAACTTCCGCGCCGGTTCGCGGATTCCGTCCGATCCCTGTCTTTCGCGGCTTGACGTTGAATACCCCGAAGCCGCGCAACTCGATGCGGTCACCTTGCTCGAGGGCCTTTTTCATCGATTCAAATACCGTCTCTACGGCCATCTCGGCTTTCGTTTTGGTGATGCCGGTCCGGTTGACGACTTCGTTGATGATGTCCAGCTTGATCAAAAGAGCCTCCTTGTCCGGGCATCCCCACACGGAACGGCCCAGGGCGGGTTCTCGATTGGTACCCGCATCAGTCAACCACATGATAGGATTGAATTTATACTCATGTCAAGCGAGGGGTCAGCAGTTACCAGCGAGGAATTCCGACGTGCGTGCGGGCGGTTCGCCAACGGTGTGACGATTGCCACCGTTCTGGACGCCCTGGGGACGCCGCACGGGCTCACCGTAAGTTCTTTCACATCCGTCTCCCTCGACCCTCCTTTGATCCTCATTTGCCTCGGCCATGCGGTGACGGCGATCGACCTGTTCCGGGCGGCGCAAAACTTCGGAATCAACATCCTGGCGGATGACCAGCAGCCGCTGTCGGAACGCTTCGCCCGCAAGGGCGAGGACCGTTTCGACGGCATTCCATGGTACGCGGGCCCGACCGGGGTGCCGCTGATTCCGGGAGTGCTCGCCGCCATCGAGTGCGCCGTCGAGCGGCGCATCCCGGCCGGCGATCACGATATTTTTATCGCCCGGATGGTGGGCGCCCAGGTTTCGGAGGGCGAGCCGCTGATCCATTTCCGCGGCTGCTATCGCCGACTGGCGTTAGACTGAGGCTGATGAGCAATCCTCTCTCATATCTGCACGATCAGCTCGATTTGTGGCGCCGGGAGGGCACCTTCCAGCGCCTGCGCATTCTGGAATCGGCGTGCGCCGCCGAATCGCAATTCGACGGCAAGCAGGTGATCAACCTCGCCTCCAACAACTACTTGGGGCTCACCACGCATCCCAAGCTGCGCGAAGCGGCCCTCGAGGCGGTGCGCAAGTACGGCGCGGGCTCGGGCGCGGTCCGGACAATCTCGGGGACCATGAGCCTGCACATGGCGCTCGAGGAACGGATTGCGGCGTTCAAGCAGGTGGAGGCCTGCGTAGTGTTCCAGTCGGGCTTCGCCGCCAACGCCGGGACCGTCTCCGCAATCCTCACTCCGGAGGACCACATCGTTTCGGACGAACTGAACCATGCCAGTATCATCGACGGATGCCGGCTGTCGAAGGCGCGCATCCACGTGTTCCCGCACAAGGACACGGCCCGCGCCGAAGCGATCCTGGCGGAACTGGACGGCACCCCCGGCCGCAAGCTGCTGATCTCCGACGGCGTCTTCTCGATGGACGGCGACATCGGGCCGCTGCCTGGGCTGGTGGCCGCGGCGGAGAAGCACGGCGCCATCATGATGGTGGACGACGCGCACTCTTCGGGCGTGCTGGGCCGCAACGGACGGGGCACGGTCGACCACTTCGGGCTGCACGGCCGGGTTCACATCCAGGTCGGCACGCTGTCGAAAGCGGTTGGAGTACTGGGCGGGTACGTGTGCGGCAGCCGCGACCTGATCGAGTTCCTCTACCACCGGGCACGCCCGTTCCTCTTCTCGACTTCGCACCCGCCGGCAGTGGCGGCCGCCTGCCTGGCCGCCTTCGACGTCCTGGAACAGGAGCCGGAACGCATCCAACAGCTCTGGGACAACACGCGCTACTTCAAGCAGGGCCTGGTGGCGGCCGGGTTCGACACCGGGATCAGCGAGACACCCATCACTCCAGTGATGGTGGGCGAGGCCGCGCAGGCGCACCAGTTCTCGCGGGAGCTATTCGACGAAGGGGTGCTGGCGACCGGGATCGGATTTCCCACCGTGCCGAAGGGCAAAGCGCGCGTCCGGACGATCGTCACCGCGACGCACACCCGGGAAGAACTGGACCGCGCGCTCGGCGTCTTCGAAAAAGTAGGTCGGCGAATGGGCCTTACGAAGCCTTCTTAGCGAGAAACTCGGCGGACCAGCCGCCGTCCTCGGTGCCCATCTGCATCTTCAGGCCGTCGGCGGTGACCTCTCCCTTGCAGAGGAGCTTGATCGGGTCCCCGTGGTACTGAGTGACAAACGAGAACGTGACGACATCGCCCTCGAGTTTGCCGTCGGCGATCTTGGCGGCTGGTTCGGCAGCGGCAGCGGTGACCGTGCCGATGACAGCTTCTCCCTTGGCGGTGAGATTGAAGGTCAGGGGCACGGCGCCATCCGGCGTGTCGACGCTGCCCGTCCACTTGCCGTTCACGTCAGCCGCGGCTAAGAGGGCGGCCAGAAAGACGAACATCCCAGCTACTTTAAGTGTGCGAATCATTGTTAAGCTCCCTAGTCGAAAGATTGTACCAAGAAGCCGTTACTGCCGGTCGGGGAGGCCGAAACAGTAGACGTTGGAGTCGTGATCGACGGCGAAGACCCTGCCGTCGGAGACGGCGAGTCCGCTGAAGTGGACCCAGGAGGCGAAGGCGCCGCCGCTCGAGTAGAGCAGTTTGCCGGTCTTCGCGTCGAGGGCCTGCAGGACCGCCGGGCGGGTGTTCTCGAAGCGATGGGCTTCGCCGCCGTGCTGCACGGCGTTCTCGCCGGTGGAGAGTCCGAAGACAATTCCGTTGGCGATCACGACGGGATCGGGCAGGTTGAAGTCTCCGGAGATCCAGGCGGGGTCGAGGATGGGGTTGCCGGTCTTGGGGTCGGCGATGACCTTGAAGCCCATGATGCTGCCGTGCGGGTTGTCGCCGTTCGTGATGACGAACTTGGGGCCAGTGGTGGATGGCGGTCCGCCCATGGGGACATAGAGCCAGGTCTGGCCGCCGGTATCGCGGTAGGTGGAGAGGCCGCCCCAGATGCCGAGGCCTTCGCAGCAGACGGCGCGGTCGTTGCCGAGGCGCGGGGAGGTGTAGAGGGGCGTCTGGTGGTCGGCGCCGCCGAGCCGGTCGGCATCCATGAGGTCGACCACGCCTTCCTTGGCGCCGTGGGCGACGAGGTTGCGATTGCGCCATCCGAAGAAGACCGGGCTGGTGGCGCCGAGATCGAAATCCTTTCTGCGGAGATACTGCCAGTTAGTAGGAAGGTAGTAATCGAGTAAGTCGAGAGCGGGAAGCGAGGCGGAGACGACGGCGTCGGAGTAATCGCCGGCGATGGGATCGAAGACACCGTCGGCGGTGCCGCCATAGACGCGTCCGTTGGTGCCGGCGACCGGGCCGCCCCGGCCCCAGATGCCCGCGGTGTTGGTGTTGGAGAGCAGCAACTGATGGAGGACGGGGTGGTGGGGGTTGCGGACGTCGACTGCGTAAAAGCCGGAAAGGCCGTTGCCGCAGCCCTGCGCGAGGGTTGTGTAAATGACACCATCGACGAGATTGAGACTGGCACTCTTGGAAAATGCCGCAACGAACTGAATGGGGCCGACGCGGACCTTGCCGCTGCCGAGGTCGAGGCCATAGAGGGCGCCGTCGCCGCCGATAACATAGAGGAGATTCGTGCTCTTATCGATGACCGGGGTGGCGGTGATTCCGTTGGGACATAGAAAGGTGCCCTGGTACCCGCCCTTGCCGGGGAGGACCACGTACTTGAACGCATGGTTCCAGAGCTCTTCGCCGGTTTCAGCGTCGAGCGCGAAGACGGTGCCGGTGATGCCGGCGACATAGACGACGGGGCGAATGCCCTTGACGGTCGAGATACCGGAAGCGACCACGGGAGCGGTAAGCGCGGAGAGGCTGTAGGGCTCGTTCTTGACCTTGGTCTTCCAGCGGAAGCCGAGGGTTCCGACGTTGGCCGGGGTGAGCTGCGTTTCCTCGAACGCCCAACCGGAGCGCTGCGGGTCGTGGCCGAAGGTAAGCCAGTCGCCGGGGTTCACGGGGGCGGCGAGGGAAAAGACGAGTGCAACGACGAGAGCCGATTTGAACATGACGGGAACCAAGTATATCGCGGGTCAGGCGGCAGGCGGCGGGCCGGAGGTCTGAGGGGGCTGTGGAGGGGCCGGGTGGGGGGCGGTTCGGGGGCGGCCGAACGAGCGCTCGGACCGTATAGGCGTGGCCGATGGGGTTCTTGCTGTCGATGTGGTAGGCGGCTTCCATTTCGTGCTTGAGGATCTGGACTTCGATGCGGCGGAAGCGGCGAGACGACAGCTTCAGGGATTGAGGAGATATTTTGAGAGATGCGGTGAACGGGGCTGGCGCGATAGGATGACGATCTTGGCGGTTTTGCCAAGGCAAAGCGGATCAACATGAAAACGAGAATCAATCTTGGGCTAATGCTCGCACCGGCGCTCACGCTGATTGGCGCCGCGTTAACGATGGCCGCACCGGCCGGGGAGGCTCCGCCCAGGCCGAAAGGCCCGTGTGACATCTACGCCGCCGCCGGCGACCCCTGCGTGGCCGCCCACAGCACCACGCGCGCGCTATACGCCTCCTACAATGGACCGCTGTACCAGGTCCTGCGCCAGTCGGACGGCAGGACCCTGGACATCGGCGTTGTCCAGCCCGCCGCGTCGCCGGTTCCGGATGCGGGCGGATACGCCAACGCGGCCGCGCAGGACGCGTTCTGCGCCCACACGTACTGCTGGATCACCACGATCTACGACCAATCGCCCAGGCACAACGACCTCACCCAGGCGCCCCGTGGCGGATTCAGCGGCCCGGCCATGGGTGGGTTCAACAACCTCCCGGTCGCCGACATGGCGCCGATTACGATCATGGGCCACAAAGCCTACGGCGTCTTCATCGAGCCGGGCATGGGCCTCCGCCAGGACGACGCGAAGGGCACCGCTGTCGACGACCAGGCGGAGGGGCAGTACTGGGTCATTAACGGCCGGCACTACAACTCCGGCTGCTGTTTCGACTACGGCAACGCCGAGATCGACAGCCGCGATGACGGCAACGGCACCATGGAAACCACCTACTACGGCACGGCGGGTGCCTGGTATCACGGGCCGCCCCCCGGCCCATGGATCATGACCGATCAGGAAAATAACCTGGTCGGTTGTGTCAACCCGGATCGTTCCAAAGGCTGCGCAAACCTGCCGAGCATCACCTGGCGCTTCGTCACCGCGATGGCCAAGGGCGAACCGCACCACTGGACCTCCATGGGCGGCGACGCGCAGCGGGGCCCTCTATCGGTCATGTTCGACGGACCGCGCGTCAACTCCACGTATGACCCGATGCGCAAGCAGGGGGCCATCCTACTGGGCAACGGCGGCGACAACAGCAACGGCTCGCAGGGCACCTTCTATGAAGGCGCGATGACGGCCGCAGGCACCTTCCCGACGGTCGCCACCGACCAGTTGGTGCAAGCCAACGTAGTAGCTGCCAGGTACGACCTGCAGCGGTTGAGCCTGGCGCCCGGCCTGGAGGGCACCCCGGCGACTGCCACGCCGCCGGGACTTCAGACGTTCTCACCGGGATCGTCGCAGGAGACGACTGTGACGTTCACCAATACCACCGGCGCGCCCGCGGAGGACGTCAGGTTGAGCATTTCCGTGCCCAACGGGCAGTGGACGTCGTTTGTGGCGGGCTCTAGAGAGACGGAAAGAACGTTCGCCGGCCCGGTGGCGCCGGGCGCGAGCGTCAGCGCGACCTT
>JBJKRD010000017.1:0-4401 GCA_046704925.1 Opitutaceae bacterium
CGAGGATGCCCCAGGGTATGCCATGGTAATGATAGGCGCCGTTGGGCTGGACGTGCGCGTCGCTCCAGTCGATCCCCAACGTTCGCCGGCCATGGATGATGCCCTCGACGTGCCAGATCGACGTCCGATCGTTGTGCCAATAATCCGCCGTGCCCGGATCGAAGATCACACCGTCGATCGCCACCCCAAAGAGCATCCGCCGTAGCGGAATGGGTTGCGCGGCCTTGGTCGGATGGACCGGCATCTCGAAGTGATAATGCTGTTCCGTGATCCCATTGGGATTCCCCGGACCCGGAAACTCGCCGGTCACATGATCCGGAATCCCGTTGCTCTCGATGATCCGTCGGTCGCCCTCGATCCGGATGGACACGCGGGAGGGATCACCGACCTTCACGCGGGCGTCGTTGGATGGCGGCGCCATCCCCTCCGGCATGGGCCGGGCGCGAACTCCAGGACCGAAAAGCACGAACAGGGAGACTCCGAAGAGGGAGCGAACCGGGGTTTTCATGGCATTTGGTTGCTCGAATGGTCCTGGCCCATCCGGTCGTTCGGGTCGCGCCGGCTCAATTCCAGTTCAACCCGCGGAGCGCGGGTTCCACCCCGGTGCGGAGGTTTTTCCGTGATGGCTTCTCCATCGCCGGGCGTGAGGGCTCAGGGCGCTTTTGCCGGCGCGATGTCATCCGCCTTGGCCGAAAACCAATGGGCCGCGGGATCGTCGGGCAACGCTTTCAGTCCGGAGACGACGAGCTTCGCGTTCATGACCGCTCCATCCCAGCCCGTATGGACATGCTCGCCGTTGGGATCCTGGGGTCCCGGGTTGGGCACATAGAGCCGGATCGTTTCCGCCCGGCCGAGTTCGTCGAGGCGGTGGGCGCTCAGTTCGTTCAGGTCGATGAAGCCGACGTGCTCGGCCGCGGCGACCTGGCGGGCCCAGCCGGCGTAGGTGGCGCGATCACGCCGGATGCGGCCGTCGGCGTCCCATATCCGGCGGGGGATCAGGGAACAGACGATGGGCGTGGCGCCCCGGGCGCGCGTCTCCTGGATGAACTGCCGCAGGTACCAGCCGTAACTGTGCACCACGGCGGATTTCCCAGTGCGGGGATTGGTGACGGTTTCGGTCTCGTCGCCGGTGCCGCGCAGGTCGCCCACGCCGAACGGCATCCGCCCGCCATCGTTGGTGCCGAACTGCATGACGACCACGTCGCCCGGCTTGAGCAGGGACACCAGGGACGGCCAGTTGGAGTGGTAGAAGCTGCGGGCGCTGGTGCCGCCGAGAGCGCGGTTAACGACGTTCACCTTGTGCGGATCGAAGAAGAAGGTGAACGGCGCGCCCCAGCCCCACTGGCCGTGGTTGGTGCCGTTGCCTTCCGAGCCGTTGCGCACGGTGGAATCGCCGATGACCCAGAGGTCCGGGAGCTGGGGATCGATCGGGAAGGGCGGGGAGTAGCGGTGCGGTCCCGGCGGCCCCGATTGGGTGCGCATGTCCACGCCGTGGGTGTCCACGGGCGGGTTCGTCTTTGCGGTCGCCGGCGTACCGGTCGGCGGACTGGGGGGTTCGGGGGCTCCGGCCAGCGCGGCGCCGAGCAGGCCAAGGCCGAGAAAAAAGGCGAATCGTCTCACCGGAGGACTCTAGCCGACCTCCGGCCGAATGCAAAGGCCGCCTAAAACGCCATCAGCTTTTTCCGCAGAAACGGACCGGTCAGGGCCAGCGCCGCGAGGAAGGCCAGGTCCAGCCAGTCGTTGGGCTCGGGAACCGAGCCGGTGGGCGCGCCGGCAAACCGGAGGTCGACCTCGCCGGGATTGTACAGCACCGACCAGTAGGCGGCGTCCGATCCCAGGATGCCGGCGAACGCGCCGCTTCCAGTGCCGGTGTAATCCATCAGGGTGAACATCTGGCCGGCGTAGGGTGTGAAGCCGCCGAGCAGGCTGATATCGAGCATGCCGTTCAGCGTGACATCGACGGGGTCGAGTTCGCCGCTGAAGGCCGAGCTGATCATTGCCTGCAACGTCCCATCGCTGTTTTGGGTGAAGTCGCCGGCGACGTCCAGGAGGCCGGCATGGGCCGCGTCGGCGCCCAGGACCACGGTGCCGTCGTTGGTCAGGTTGCCCGTGAACTGGAGCGTGCTCCCGCCGTCGGCCCGCATGGTCCCGTGGTTGTCGACATTGGCAATATTGATGGTGAGGGTCTGCCCCATGGCGTTGGCGAGGATCGTGCCGGCGGCCTCATTGTTCAGCACCAAGCCGGAACCGCCGATCTCACCCGCCCCCTGGATCGTATTGTCGATGTTGTTCAAGGTGGCGGTGGCGAGCGTTCCGGCGGTGATAACCGCATGACCCCCGCCGGGGTTCACGCGGAGCGTGACGGTTCCGCCGCCTTCCAGGGTCGTGTCCGATAGGACTGAAAGTTTGGTGAGGTAGCCACCGCCGCCGTTCACCTGGATGTTGCCGTGGTTCAGGATCGTCCCGGCGAGGGTGGTGGTGCTGTTGGTATCGGCGGTGTAGGTGCCGTTGATGGTGACTGCGCCGTGCGCAATGTCAGTGCCGTTTAAAGCGGCCGTCTGCCCGGACGGCGTGCCCAGAACGCCGCCATTCAGGGTATTCAGCGTGGCGCCCACGATCGCGACGCCGCCGCTGAACTGAACGGTGCCGCCATTGGCGGTGATCACGCCACCGTCGACGGTGCCTCCCGGAAGCATCAGAATGCCGCCATGGGTCGCCTCGAGCACACCTTCGTTGGTCAAGGCAAAGGCGCTTTGCACGCTCAGGGTTTGTCCAGACACGTTGGCTTCGATCGTGCCGAAGTTGGCCAGAGAGACTCCGTTGATGGCCCCATTGCCCTGAATGGTGGCATAATTGAGAAGCCCCGTGGCGGGTCCGGTGATGGACGCGACGCCTCCGCCCGAAGCCGTGCTCAGAGTCAAGGTTCCGCCGCCGTTCACGACGGTGTTGCCCGATATGACCAAACCGGTGTTGTAGCCGCTGCCGCCGTTCACCTGGAGGTTGCCATTGTCGGTGATCGTCCCGGCGAGGGTGGTGGTGCTGTTGGTATCGGCGGTGTAGGTGCCGTTGATGATGACTGCGCCGTGCGCAATGTCGGTGCCGTTTAAAGCGGCCGTCTGCCCGGACGGCGTGCCCAGAACGCCGCCATTCAGGGTATTCAGCGTGGCGCCCACGATCGCAACGCCGTCGCGGAACTGAACGGTACCTCCGTCGGCGGTGATAATGCCGCCGTCGACGGTGCCTCCCGGAAGCATCAGAATGCCGCCATGGGTCGCCTCGAGCACACCGTCGTTGGTCAAGGCAAAGGCGCTTTGCACGCTCAGGGTTTGTCCGAAAACGTTGGCGTTGATCGTGCCTAGATTGGCCAGGGTGACCCCGTTGATGACGCCGTCGCCCTGGATCGTGCCTTGGTTGAGGAACCCAGCGCCGGACCCCTCGATGGCGGCGGGGTCTTCGCCGATATCGGTGCTGAGGGTCAACGTGCCCGTGCCGGCGAGGGTCGTGGTGCCTTTGACAAACAACTCGCCTTTCGGGACCAACGCGCTGCCCCCTTCCACCAACAGGTTGCCGTTGACGGTGATGTTACCGACGGTGGTGGTGACGCTGTTGGGACTGCAGGTGTAAGTGCCATTGATGGTCACGCCGGAAAGATCGCCCGCGAGTTCGACGGTCTGCCCGTTGGGGGTCCCCATGAATCCGCCGTTCAAGGTATTGAGCGTGCTGTTGTCGACGATGGCGCCGTCGGTGAACAGGACCGAGCCGCCGTCGGCCGTGACGTTGCCCCCGCCAATGTAGGTGGCGACGTCGCCACCGTGAAATTCCAACGTTCCCCCGTTGGTGGCCTCGAACACACCGCTGCCGGTCATTGGGACGTTGGTCTGCAGCGTCAACGTCTTCCCGTTGACGTTCGCATCGATCGTGCCGTCGTTGTTGATGGACAGCCCGCTGATCAGGCCGTTGCCCTGGATGGTGCTTATATTCTCGAGGCCCACGCCCGGCGTCGCCGCCTCGAATATCGCCGTGCCGCCGTTGGAGCTGGTGCTGAGCGTCACGGTCCCGCCGCCAACAAGGGTGGTATTGCCATTCGCGACCAGTTTCGTATCGAAGCCGTTGCCGCCGGAAACATAGATATCGCCGTTGGTGATGATGGATCCGTTGACGTTGGTAACGCTTTTGGTCTCGCAGAGATAAGTGCCGTTGATGGTCAGGGCGGAGGGAAATCCGCTTAGCGTCGCCGTCTGCCCAAAACCGGTGCCGATGAATCCGTTTCCGACCGAATTCAGCGTGCCACCCAAGACGACGGCACCGTCGTTGAAGGTCACGGCGGAGGGGGGGGCCGCCGGCCCCCCTCCCCCCCCCCCCGGTTTTTCCCCCCACCCACCCCCACAAAACACGCGGGCG
>JBJKRD010000018.1:0-5766 GCA_046704925.1 Opitutaceae bacterium
CATGGTCGGGCACTACTGGCTGCGCGCGCCGCAACTGGCGCCGACGCCCGAGCTCGCGGACACCATCACCAAGACCCGCGAGTCCATCAAGAACTTCGCCGAGCAGATCCATCGCGGGAAGATCGTCGGCGCCGCGGGACGGTTCCGCTCGCTGTTGGTCATCGGCATCGGTGGCTCGGCGCTCGGGCCCCAACTGGTGAGCCACGCGCTGGGGCGCCTCCGCGGCCGCGACCGCATGAGCGTCCACTTCTTCGACAACACCGATCCCGACGGGATCGACCACGTCCTCAGGCAGATCGGCGACCAACTGAGGCGCACCCTGGTGGTGGTAATTTCCAAGTCGGGTGGAACGGTGGAGACGCGCAACGGCATGCTCGAGGCGATCGCCGCCTTCCGCGCCGCCGGACTGGACTATCCCAAGCATTTTGTGGCCGTGACCGGACCCGGCTCCCAGCTCGACCAGACTGCGGAAAGCGACGGCTGGATCGCCCGCTTCCCCTTGTGGGACTGGGTCGGCGGTCGCACGTCCGAACTCAGCGCCGTGGGTCTGCTGCCCGCCGCTCTTCAGGGCATCAAGATCGACCAGATGCTTTCGGGAGCCGCCGCGATGGACAAGGTCACGCGCAAGCACTCGCCCAAGAACAACCCGGCGGCCCTCATTGCCGCCGCCTGGTACTGGGCCACCGAGGGCCGCGGCGCCAAGGACATGGTGGTGCTTCCCTACAAGGACCGCCTCCTGCTGTTCTCCCGTTACCTGCAGCAGCTCGTCATGGAATCGCTGGGCAAGGAGCTGGACCGCCAGGGCGCCGTGGTCAACCAGGGCATCACGGTCTACGGCAACAAGGGATCGACCGACCAGCACGCCTATGTGCAGCAACTGCGGGAAGGCGTGAAGAACTTCTTCGTCACCTTCATCGAGGTGCTCCGCGACCGCCAGGGGGCCAGCATCCAGGTGGAGGACGGCGTGACCAGCGGCGACTACCTGCAGGGTTTCCTGCTCGGCACGCGTGACGCCCTGAGCGAAAAGGACCGGCATTCGCTCACCCTGACCATTGCGGAGGTATCGCCGCGTTCACTGGGGATGCTGATCGCACTCTACGAACGGGCGGTGGGATTCTACGCGACCCTCGTGGGCATCAATGCCTACCACCAGCCGGGCGTCGAGGCCGGGAAGAAGGCGGCGGGCCGGGTCATCGCCCTCAAGCGGCGGATCGCCGAGACGTTGCAGGGCGCGCGCGACACCGCGTTCACGGCCGAAGCGCTGGCCAACCAACTGGGACAACCGGACGACGTCGAGCTGGTCTTCAAGATCCTCGAGCGGCTGGCCGCCAATCCGGACGCAAAAGTGGCGAAGAATGCGAAGACGCCCTGGTGGGAGGCCACCTACAGCCCCGCGCTTTGAGGGGCCGGCCAACGCTCCGGATGCGATCAACCGGCGCCGGCGAACCGGGCGCCGCGGCGCCCCGCGTGGGCCCGTAAGCCGTTGAGCCGGGCCCACGAACAGACCGCGCCCCCGCCCCGGGGGATCGGCGCGAGCCGGCGATTCGCCACCCGAAAATGCACGAGCCGGTCCGGCAGGCCAACGCGTGAGCGCAGCCGGCGCCGACTCTCCTCCGGACTCGACATTCGCGGAACCTGTTGCACCATCCACCTGTCGTCTGCTTGCGCCTTTTCGCCGATGAAAGCTCTTCGAAAACCCATGCTCGCCGTCCTGCTCGCCGCCGCGTTTGCGTTGTTCTTCGGCGGCTGCGTCGCCCCGCGGAGCGACTCATCGATTCCGTGGAATCGCCCGGCTGACTGGGAGGGGCAGATTCCCGGCATGGGCACAGGGGGTCCATGACCCGCTGAGGCCCGGCGGTTTTATCGAAATCCGGTCTTCATGACCGGATTTTTTTGTAGCGGTGGCGGCGCCCGGCTGCCTACCTTGCCGTTTGCCGAGTCCTTCGGCCGGCGCGCGGCCGTCATTGAGCCCCGGGGCGCATCTGCTGCTACGGGCCGAACCACGAGTCCGGCTTCGCGCCGCCGGAAGTTCCGCGGCGCGCCATGGATAATACCTCGCTCGTGCCCCAGCCCGGCCATCTCTACGTGGTGGCCACCCCGATCGGCAACCTCGCCGACCTGACCGAAAGGGCCCGGGCGTTGCTCGGCGCGGTGGACGTCATCGCCTGCGAGGACACACGGACCACCGGCACGATGCTCGCCCGCCTCGGCCTGCGGCGCCCCCTGGTTGCCTATCACGAACACAACGAAGCAGAGGCGGCCGAGCGGCTGGCCGACCAGGTGGCCGCGGGCCGGTCGGTCGCCGTGGTCACCGACGCCGGCACCCCGGGCCTGAGCGATCCCGGTTTCCGGGTCGTGCGGGCCTGCCGGCGGCGCGCCCTCCCCGTCGTGCCGGTGCCGGGGCCGAGCGCGCTCGCCGCGGTGCTCAGCGCCTCGGGTCTGCCCACGAACGGCTTTCTCTTCGCCGGCTTCCTCCCGCCCCGCTCGGCCACGCGCCGGGCGTTTCTCGAACAGTACCGGGCGTTTCCGTTCACCCTCGCCCTCTATGAGAGCTGCCACCGGATCGCGAAACTGGTGGATGAAATCGTCGATCAGTTCGGGCCCGAACGCGCCCTCTGCGTGGCCAAGGAGGTGACCAAGGTGCACGAGACGTTTCTGGTGGGAGCCGCCGCCGAAGTTCGCGCCCGGCTGGCGCAGACCAGCCTCAGGGGCGAATTCACCATTCTGATCGCGCCCGCGGAGTTTCGGCTCTGACCGGCCCCGTCGCACCGTTCCGGCCATGGCGCCCTCCCCTGACGACCCGCCGGCCCGACCGGCTGCCTCCACCCCGGCGCCGCGGATCGCCGGGACGGAACGCGTGCCGGCCCTCGACGGACTCCGGGGCGTCGCCATCGCGCTCGTCCTGATCTTCCACCTGTATGTGCGGGCGGGCCCGGCGGCGGATACGGCGTGGCAGCGTTTCCTGCTCGCCGCCCTGAGCCAGACGGGGGCGGGGGTCGACCTGTTCTTCGTCCTGTCCGGCTATCTGATCGGCGGCATCCTGCTCGACCGCGCGCGATCGCCCAACCTGTTCCGCGTCTTCTACACCCGCCGGTTCTTCCGCATCATCCCGCTGTACGCGCTGCTGCTCCTGACCTTCTTCGGGGCCGCGCGGCTGCCGGCACTGCGACCGCTCCAGGGCGGTGCCTATTTCGGCGGCACGCTGCCCCTGTGGAGCTACTTTGCCTTTCTGCAAAATAACTTCATGGCCTGGAACCGCAATCTGGGCCCGTGGTGGCTGGTGGTCACCTGGTCGCTTGCCATCGAGGAGCAATTCTACCTCGTCATGCCCTGGGTGGTCCGTCTCGTCCGGCGCCGGCTGTTGGGCGCCGTCTGCCTGTTGAGTTTCGTGGTCTGCCCGGCGCTGCGCGCCGCCTATCTCGGCCTCGCCGGCAACCCCTTCGCCACGATCTACCTGCTGGTTTCGCACGCCGACGCGCTGCTGGCCGGCGTTCTGCTCGCCATCCTGGTCCGGAACGGCCGGTTTCACGGCTGGCGCGAGCGCCACCCGCGCTTGTTGCCGACCGCGGCGGCGGCCTACGGCGTGGTCTTCTTCGGTTTCTCGCTGGCCGCGGTTCCCCAGTCGTTCGTGGATCTCGTCGCCGGCCCCAGCCTCTTCGCCGTCGGTTTTGCGCTGGTCCTGCTGCACGTCGTCACGGCGCCGCGCGGCCGCCTGGCCGGCCTCCTCGGGTGGCGCGCGTTGGGCGGCCTCGGCGCCATCTCCTATTTCACCTACCTGTTTCACCTGCCGGTGCAGTACGCGCTCCACGGTTTCCTCGAAGGCGCCCGGGTGGCCGGCGTCCCCCTGGGTACGAACGCGCTGACGCTGGCGGGACTCGCCATCACCCTCGCGGCGGGGACGGCTTCGTTCGTCTGGTTCGAGCGTCCTCTGCTTCGGCTGGGCCACCGGGCCAGATTCCTGCCGCCGCGAACCCCGTGAGCCGGCCGGCCCGGACCAGCGCCGCGCCTGGCATTTTCCTTTTGCGCCCCCGGCGGGTTTTTGCGGCCATGAATGCATGTCCCGCACGGTCGTCGCGGTCGTCGACATCGGCAGCAACACGATCAAGTCCCTCGCGGCCAGCCGCGGTCCGCACGGCAGCCTGACGGAGTTGCACACGGGAGCCAGCGACACGCGCATCAGCGAGGGGCTGGGCCGGACACCGCCGCGTCTCACGGAGGACGGGATGCGACGGGGGGTCGCAGCGGTGCGCCATCTGCTGACCGAGATGGCGCCCCTTGAGCCTCAACCCACGATCCTGGTCGCCACCAGTGCGGTCCGGAGCGCCGCCAACGGCGCGGAATTCCGGCGGCGGATCCGCGCCGCCACCGGCACACCGCTCCGGGTGCTGTCCGGCACCGAGGAGGCCGAACTGATTGGTCGGGGGCTCCGGTCCGATCCGGCGTTGTCCGGGCTGCGGGATTTCTACGTCTTCGATCTGGGGGGAGGCAGTCTGGAGTGTCTGGCCTTCCGCGGCGGGCGGCTGGCGCAGGCGCTGAGCCTGCCGCTGGGCTGCGTGCGCCTCACCGAGTCGTGCGTCAGCGATCCCCGGGCGCCATTTTCCGCCGCCGACCGCGGACGGGTCACGCATCTCTGCCAAGAGACCCTGACGCGCAGCGGCTTTCGTTTCGACCTAGCCGCCGGCGCCGATGCGGTCTTCACGGGCGGCACGCTCACAACCACCCGGGCCGTCTTTGCCCACCGCGGAGGGCGGTCGGTCGACGACGCGAATCCGGTGATTCCGATCGCCGCCGTCAGCATGTTGCTTGAGGAAACGGCGCTCCTGCCCCTGGCGTCACGCCAACAGATTCCCGGGCTGCCGCCGGCCCGCGCCGACGTCTTTCCCACGGCCCTGACTACCGTCCTCGCGGTGGCCGATGCCGGCGGCTTCCCGGAGTTCCGCCATTCGTTTCGCAACCTGCGCTACGGCGTCGCCGCCGAGGCGCTGGAGCTTTAGGCGCGCTCCGCCGCCACGTCGCGGACCCGGAGCGGCCAGGCGTCAGCCCGGCAACCGAATCTGCCGGCGGATCGCCGCCACCAGTGCGCCGGCATCCGTGCGGTCCAGCCGTCGCAACACGCATTCCCAGCGGAAGCCGAAGCTGCCGCCGGGATCGTAGCGGCAGTGCTGGAACAGGGAGTCGAAGGAACGCCGCCGTTTGCGGTATTCGCCCTGGATGCGGCGGAACTCCGCCTCGAAGGCGGCGAGGTAAGCGGACGCGAATTCCTCCGGCCGTGGCACCTGGCGGATCCGGCTGTTCACCGGCCGGGCGTAGTCGGCGGCCACCTCGGCGCACTCCCGCTGGTAGTCGGAAAACGCACCGGTGGGATCCGCCACGACCAGCTCCGCCGGCAGACCCGTGGCGGGATCCTCGTGGATCACCTCGTCGCCGTCGTCGAACATCACCTGTTTCGTGGCCTCGGCGGCCCGGCCGCAAATGATGTTGCTGGCCGCCGCCCGACCCAACAGTTCCGCCAGGCGCTCCGTGTACCCCGGACGCGCGTAGCGGGACGGCGGCAGTTTGTCGCTTGCCTGGCCCAGCAGAAAATCGCGCTCGAAATAGACCACCGGCAGGATCTGCCCCCGGTATTCGCGGTTGGTGCCCGCATAACGCTCACGGGTGCGGCGGAGACTCATGCCGGGAGGCAGACGCCCGCCGAGTTGCTGCACGCCCAGGCGGCGGTCCAGCACGTAATCGGTGTACTCCTCGCTTTCCAGAATCGCCTGGAGC